>NZ_JBSFNC010000007.1:0-120832 GCF_053586895.1 Amycolatopsis sp. NPDC003731
GCGCCGCCGATGAGTTCCTGGAGCTTGTGGGCGTACACGGGGTCGGGCTTTTCGGGCTTGGCTTCGAACTGCAGCAGCTTCGTGTGACGGAACACATCGTCTCCCTTCTGAGCCCGCGGAGTTCCCCCGATCGGCCGCGCCAACCGGCGAATCGCGGGGTTTGACGGGTTCCGGACGGGTTATTCGAACGGGTGATCGTCGTGGAGGAGGTGGTCGCCAGTGCTCGCTCGGCACAATGCCGTGTGGCTGGTACCCCGGTACGGCGCACCGGCGAAAGCTTCGGTCGTCGGCGTGCTCGACCGCGCGACGTACCCGCAGCTGCGCGACCGGCTGCTCGAGTTCGCCGCGGACGCCGAGGACGGCGTGCTGATCGACGTCGAGCGCCTGGACCTGCGCGACCGGACGTTGATCAGGGTGTTCGCCCTGGTGGCGCTGCGCGTCGGCGAATGGCCGGCGATCCCGTTCGCCCTGGTGACGGGCCGCCCGGAACAGCGGGCCGCGCTCGCCGGCTGCGGCGTGCCGGTGTACCCGGACGCCGCCACCGCGGAGGCGGCACTGATCAGCCCGGCCCGGCGCCGGGCCGGCCGGCTGCTCGACCGCTCGCCGCGCACGTCGGCGCGCGCTCGCGGGTTCGTCCGCGGGGTCTGCGCGGAGTGGATGGTGCCGGAGCTGGCCGAGGACGCCGAGCTGATCGCGACCGAGCTGGTCGAGAACACGTTGCGCCACACCGATTCGGCGCCCCGGCTGCGGCTCGAGCTGCGCCGGCGGACGCTGTCGGTGGAAGTCTCGGACGAGAGCCGGCGGCCGGCGGTGCTGCGGGAAGGGCTGGACCTGGCGGCCGCGGGGCTGGGCCTGCGGATGATCACCAAGGTCGCGAAGCGGTGGGGGAGCAGCCGGTCGCGTTCCGGCGGGAAGACGGTGTGGGCGCTGCTGGCCCGCTGAAGCCGGAACGGCCGCTGCCGGGGGCGAACACCCCCGGCAGCGGCCGTCACCCGAGACGCGTCAGGAGCCCGGGCCGGAGTAGATCTCCGCGGCCGGCGGCTCGGAGACGGTGGTCGGCTTGTTCCAGTCGCTGAACTCCATGGCGCCGTTCTTCGGGTCCGACATGCGCAGCAGGTAGTGCGGTGCCGTCGCCGCGACCGTGGCCGTCCCGTCCGAGCTGGTGAAGGTCAGCGCCGGCGCGCCGGCGAGCGTCGTCTGCTCGCCCGGCTTGAACGTCGTCTTCTCCAGCTCGCCCAGCGTGCCCTGGGTGAACGACTTGTAGTCGAGGAACGTCTTGAACGCCGCGCCGATGCCCTGGCCGATCTTGGCCGTCGAGGACACCCACTTGCCGGTGAGCTGCTTGGCCGCCGCGGCGGGGGCACCGGCCTGCTTCACCAGGGACTCGGTGAACTTGAAGTAGTACTTGTCGCCGATCCGCAGCACCGGGATCTCGAGACCGTCCTTCACGACCGTGCCGCTCGCGCTGTCCGGGTTGAGCTGCAGGTCCAGGTTGAGCGCGCTGCCTTCCTGGGTCATCGTGCCCTTGACGTGCACGGCGGACGCCTGCTTGGCGGCGTCGGAGATCGCCGTGCCCACTTCGGCGGCGTCGAGGGCCGGGGCCGCCGGAGCCGAGGAGGCCGGGGACGTCGTCGCGGCGGCCGCGGCCGGGACGGGCGTGTCCTGGGCGCCGGAGCAGCCGGCGAGGGCAAGGGATCCGGCCGCGACGAGCGCGACCAGGCGGAGGCGAGACATGCGGAGTCCGTTCGTGAAGGCCGGGGCGTCCCCGGACACGAACGGGCTATCGTCCGAACGGGTGTTCCGTTACCGCCGGTGTGACGGAGGTCATCGGGCCGTGCCGCGGGGCCGGAAGTCGCGCTCGGTCTCGACCTCGCCCTCCGGCGTGTGGACGAAGTGCCCGACCCGGCGCTTCCGCGCGATCTGCCGCCCCGCCAGCACCGCGTCGACGCGGCGGGGGGAGGTGTTGGACGCCCGGCGGCCGCCTTCGACGCGGTTCTTCCACAGCCCGTCTTCGTAGTAGGTGTGTACGTCACCCTCCGCCACGACGCCGCCTCCCATCGTGAGACCTGGAAGGTGGCGGATGCCCGGGGACGTAGCGGACAAACGTCAACCGGCGGTCAAGCCAGTCCGAGTACGCCGATGGCGTTGTCCTTGAGGATCAGCGGACGCACCTCGTCCTTGATCTCCAGTTCGGCGAAGTCGGCGAGCCAGCGGTCCGGGGTGATCACCGGGAAGTCCGAACCGAACAGGACTTTCCGCTTCAGCAACGTGTTCGCCGCGCGCACCAGTTGCGGCGGGAAGTACTTCGGCGACCAGCCCGACAGGTCGATGAACACGTTCGCCTTGTGCGTCGCGACCGAGATCGCTTCGTCCTGCCACGGCACCGACGGGTGCGCCAGGATCACCGTGAGGTCCGGGAAGTCGGCGGCGACGTCGTCGAGCAGCATCGGGTTCGAGTAGCGCAGCTTGATGCCGTGCCCGCCCGGCAGGCCGGCGCCGATGCCGGTCTGCCCGGTGTGGAACAGCGCCGGGACGCCCAGCTCCGCGATCGCTTCGTAGAGCGGGTAGTACCGGACGTCGTTGGGCTCGAACGCCTGCAGGCTCGGGTGGAACTTGAACCCGCGCACGCCGTGCTCGCCCACCAGCCGCCGCGCGCGCAGCACGGCCGCCTTGCCGGCGTGCGGGTCGACCGAGCCGAACGGGATGAGCACGTCGGCGTGCTCGGCCGCGGCGTCGGCGATCTCCTCGCTCGACAGCGCCGGGTGCCCGGTCGCCGCGGGCGCGTCGACGGTGAACACGACGGCGGCCATGTTCCGGGCGCGGTAGTGCTCGGCGATCGAGGCCACCGTCGGTGTGCGGTCCTGGCCGGCGCGGAAGTACTTCTCGGACGCGTCGAGCAGTTCCTGGTCGAGGGCGAAACAGCCGTGACCGTCCTGCTCGACGTGGGTGTGGACGTCGATGGCGGTCAGGGAGGAAAGATCCACGAAGAGCTCCAGGTCAGGGCAGGTCGGGCTGCGCGGCCTTGGCGGCCAGCAGGCGGTCGAGGACGGCGTCGCGGGCGGCGACTAGCCGGTCGTGGTCGGTGCCGGCCAGTTCCGCGTCGACGCCTGCGACGAGGGTTTCGGCGAGTTCCGGGGTCAGGTGGACGCGGCCGAGGTCGCGCCACCACTCTTCGGTGGGCGGGCCGAGGTGGCGCAGGACGTGCGCGAGCCCGCCCGCGCCGCCGGAGAGGTGCTGGTTGACGAACGGGCCGAGCACGGCCCAGCGCAGGCCGGGCCCGTAGGCGATGGCGGCGTCGATGTCGGCGACGGTCGCGACCCCGCGTTCGACGAGGGAGTACGCCTCCTGCCACAGCGCGGCCTGCAGCCGGTTCGCGACGTGGCCGGGCACCTCCCGGGCGAGCCGGATCGGCCGCTTCCCGACCGAGGTGTAGAACGCCATGGCCCGGTCGACGACCTCGGGCGCGGTCTCGCGGCCCGGTACCACCTCGACGAGCGGGATCAGGTGCGGCGGGTTGAACGGGTGCCCGACGACCACGCGCTCGGGGTGCTTCGGGCAGCCCCGCGCGATGACGCTGGGCAGCAGCCCGGACGAGCTGCTCGCCAGGATCACGTCCGGCCGCGCGGCTTCGTCGAGGACCGCGAACACCGCGTGCTTGACGTCCTCGCGCTCCGGCCCGTTCTCCTGGACGAAATCGGCTTCCGCCGCGGCGGCGCCGGCGTCGCCGACGAACCGGAGCCGGTCCGTCGGCGTGCCCTCGAGCGCACTCCGCAGCCGCTCCTCGGCGCCGGGCGCCGGATCGCTGGCGACGACGTCGAAACCGTGGTCCAGGAAGAGGGCGGCCCAGCTCGCGCCGATCACGCCGGTGCCGACGACCGCGACGGTGCTCATGCCGGCGCCCCGAAGTGGTCCAGCGCGGTCGGATCGGCCAGCACGTCCCGGCCGACGACCTCGTCGATCGCGGCGCCGAGCAGGAGTTTCTTCACCGGCAGCTCCAGTTTCTTCCCGGTGCGGTTGCGGGGGATCGACGGCACGGCGGTGATCGCGTCCGGCACGTGCCGCGGGGAGAGCGCGCTGCGCAACGCCGAGGTGATCCGGCCGCGCAGGGCGTCGTCGAGTTCGGCGCCGGACCGCAGCGCCACGAACAGCCGGAGGTCGCCGTTGCCGCCCGCGGGATCTTCCAGGTGCACGACCAGGGAGTCGTCGATCTCCGGGAGTTCCTCCACGACGGCGTAGAACTCGGCGGTGCCCAGCCGGACGCCGCCGCGGTTGAGGGTGGCGTCCGAGCGGCCGGCGATGACACAGCTGCCCTCGGGGGTGAACCGGATCCAGTCGCCGTGCCGCCAGATCCCGGGGTAGGTCGAGAAGTACGTCTCGCGGTAGCGCTCGCCGGAGTCGTCACCCCAGAACCCGACCGGCATCGACGGCATCGGCGCGGTGATCACCAGCTCGCCCAGTTCCCCGACCACCGCGGCGCCGTGCTCGTCGAACGCCTGCGCGTCGACCCCGAGGCAGGGGCCGGAGATCTCGCCCGCGCGGACCGGCTGCAGCGGGCTGCCCTGGACGATCCCGCTGCAGACGTCGGTGCCGCCGCTGCCGACGTTGAGCAGGACGCCCGGGAACTTCTCGTGCACCCAGTGGAAGCCTTCGGCGGGCAGCGGGCTGCCGGCCGCGCCGAGCTGCCGCAGCGCGGACAGGTCGTGCTCGGCGGCCGGGTCGAGGCCCGCTTTCCGGCACGCCATCAGGAATCCCGGGCTCGCGCCCATCAGCGTCGCCCGGGTTTCCGCCGCCAGCCGCCACTGCCAGGCCAGGTCCGGGTGCAGCGGATTGCCGTCGACCAGCACGATCGACGCACCGGTGAGCAGCCCCGACACCAGCGCGTTCCACATCATCCAGGCGGTGGTGGAGAACCACAGGATCCGGTCGCCCGGGCGCAGGTCCCAGCTGAGGCCGTGGTTCTTGAGGTGCTCCAGGAGGATGCCGCCGTGGCCGTGCACGATCGCCTTCGGCTTGCCGGTGGTGCCGGAGGAGAACAGCACGCACAGCGGGTGCGCGAAGCCGACCGGCTCGAATCCGGGGGAACTTCCGGTCAGCAGGTCGGCCCAGGCGAGCGTGCCGGGCAGGTCGTGCTCGCCGTAGGGCACGTGCACGACGTGCTCGGCGGTCGGCAGGCCCGCGCGGATTTCGGCGACCTCGGCGCGGCGGTCGACATCCTTGGCGCCGTAGCGGTAGCCGGACACCGTCAGCAGCACCCGCGGCTCGATCTGGCCGAACCGGTCGACCACCGACCGGGCGCCGAACTCGGGCGCGCAGGAGGCCCAGACCGCGCCCAGGCTCGCGACGGCGAGGTAGGCGACCACGGCTTCCGGGATGTTCGGCAGGTACGCGGCGACGCGGTCGCCGCGGCCCACCCCGAGCCGGGCCAGCCCCGCGCGGGCGCGCGCGACCTGGTCGCGCAGCTGGTCCCAGGAGAGCTCGGTGCGGTCCCGCGTCTGCGAGTAGGCGATGATCGCGGCCGCGTCGCCGGGCCCGTGGCCGAGGGCGTGCTCGGCGTAGTTCAGGGTCGCGCCGGGGAACCACTCCGTGCCGGGCATGGTCCGGTCGGGCACCACCGCGGTGGCCGGCGAGGGGAAGCGGACGCCGAAGAAGTCCTTGATCGAGGACCAGAAGCCGTCGAGGTCGGTCACCGACCACCGGTGCAGGGCCGCGTAGTCGTCGAAGAAGTGCCCGCGGGCCTCCAGCCAGCGCAGGTACCGGCCGATCTCGGTGGTCTCGCGGACGTCGGGGGCGACCGGGCGCAGGATCATCGGCCCACCTTCCCGGCGCGCTTGTCGAGGAACGCCTGCATGCGCTCCTTCGCCTCGGCGCTGCCACCGGCGATCGCGGCCATCAGCGCCTCCATCAGGTAGCCCTCGGCCGGGTTCGCCTCGGCGATGCGGGGGAGGGCCTGCAGCACGGCGAAGTTCGTGATCGGCGAGTTGTCCGCGATCTTGCGGGCCAAGCCGAGCGCGTGCTCCAGGCCGTTTTCGACGCGGTAGTGCGACAACCCGGCGGCGTGGCCTTCGTCGGCGTCGAGCACGCGGCCGGTGAGCATCATGTCGGCCATCCGGTGCGCCCCGATCAGCCGCGGCACCCGCACCGACGCCCCGCCGCCGACGAACAGCCCGCGTTGCCCTTCCGGCAGCGCGTAGAACGCCGAGGGCTCGGCGACGCGGATGTGCGCGGCGGCCGCCAGTTCCAGCCCGCCACCGACGACCGCGCCCTTGAGCACGGCGATCACCGGGACCCGCCCGCGTTCGAGCCGCTCGAAGGCGCGGTGCCACATCATCGAATGCTCCAGGCCCTCGAACGCGTCCCGCTCGGTGAGCTCGGACAGGTCCAGCCCGGCGGAGAAGTGGTCGCCGACGGCGTCGAGCACGACCGCCTTGATCCCCGGCGGCGGGGAACCGAAGAACGTCTCGAGGCCGAGCACCGTCGTGTCGTCGAGGGCGTTGCGCTTCTCGGGACGGGCCAGCCACAGCACGGCGATGTCGTCTCGCAGTTCCAGGCGCAGCGACGGGGGCAGGAGGGGGGCGGTCATGCGGTTCCGTTCGTGAAGGTTTCGGCGGCCAGCGTGCGCAGTTCGACGCGGCGGATCTTGCCGGTGGCGTTGCGGGGGAGCGTGTCGGTGAACTGCACGTGCTTGGGGACCTTGTAGCGCGCCAGGTGCTGTTCGAGGTGGGCGCGGAACCGCGGCTCGTCCAGCTCGGCGCCGGGCCGGAGCACGACGAAGGCCGCGCCGGCCTCGCCCCAGCGCTCGTCGGGCACCCCGACCACGGCGCAGGCGTCGACCGCGTCGAGCCGGACGGCGACCGCTTCGATCTCGGCCGGGTACACGTTTTCCCCGCCGGAGATGATCATGTCCTTGACCCGGTCGACGACGTGCGCCCAGCCGTCGTCGTCGACGCGGACGACGTCCCCGGTGCGGAACCAGCCGCCCTCGACGAAGCTCGCCTTCGACTCCTCGGGCCGGTGCCAGTAGCCGCCGAAGACGTGCGGGCCGCGCACGAGCAGCTCGGCCGGGTTCCCGTCGAGCGGCTGCGGCGTGAGGTCGGGACCGAGGGCGGCCACGTCGGTGAAGAAGTGCGGCACGCCGGCGGCGACCGGGTGGTCGAGCGTGCCCTCGTGGGTGGCCATCGAGACGCCCGGCGCGGCTTCGGTCATCCCGTAGCCCTGCAGGAGTTTGACGCCGCGGTCGAGCCACGCGCGGGCGACGCGCTCGGCCACCGGCGACCCGCCGTAGAGCACGCAGGTCAGCGAGCTCAGGTCGGTGCGGTCCCAGTCCTCGTGCCGGCACATCATCTCCAGCATCGTGGGGACCGCGGAGAAACTCGTGATCCCGGCTTCGCCGATCCGGGCGAGGATGGTGCCCGGATCGAACTTGGCCACCGGCTCCACACTGCCACCTTTGAACAGCGTCGGCAGCGTGATCTGGCCGAGCCCGACGCAGTGGAACAGCGGCGCGATGCACAGCGCCTTGTCGGTGCCCAGGACGTCGAGGTGCGCGAGCTGGTTGACGGTGTTCCAGGTGAGGTTGCCGTGGGTGAGGACCGCCGCCTTCGGCCGTCCGGTGGTGCCGGAGGTGTAGAGCAGCAGGCACGGGTCTTCGAGCCGCACCTCGGTGTCCGGCGCCGGGCCGGCCTCGGCGATCTCCGCCTCGAAGTCCCCTTCGGTCGCGATGACCGCGCCGTCCGGGAGCCCGCCGGCCGCCGCCACGAGGCCGGCGGTGTCCGGGCTGTGCACGAGGACCGAGGCGCCGCTGTCGTCGAGCATGTACCGGATCTCGGCCGGGGCGAGCCGGTAGTTGAGCGGGACGAAGATCGCGCCGCAGCGGGCGGTGGCGAACAGCGTCTCGAACACCGTGATGGCGTTGACGCCGAGGTAGGCCACGCGGTCGCCCGGCCGCACGCCGCGCCGGATCAAAGCGCCGGAGAGGCGGTGCACCCTCTCGGCGAGCCCGGCGTAGGTCAGCGACCGGCCGGCCTCCACCAGCGCGGTGCGGTCCGGGTTGATCCGCGCCCGCCGCGCGGGCCAGCTGCCCAGGCCGAAATCGGGGCGGTTCACGGCTGCCTCCTTCACCACCGCAGGACCGGCTTGATCGTCGTGCCCGCGAGCATGTCGTCCACTGCCCGTTGAATCTGCCCGAACTCGTAGTGCGTGACCAGCTTTCCGAGCGGGAACCGGCCGGCGGCGACGAGCTCGGCCAGGGTCGGCACCAGTGCCCGGGTGTCCGCGTCGCCCACGGTGAGGCCGACGACGTGCCGTCCGGGGAGCAGGAAGTTGACGTCCACCGGGACCTGGGTGCCGAACGCGGGCGCGCCGACGACGACCGCCGTGCCGCGGGGAGCCAGGGTGCCGATGGCCGTTCCGAGGACGCCCGCGTTGCCGGTGGTCTCGACGACGCCGTCGACGCCGCGGCCGCCGGTCAGCTCGCCGACCGTCTCGGCGAGGTCCTCGCCGCTGGTGTCGATCGTGTCGGTGGCGCCGAGCTCGCGGGCGAGCTCCAGGCGACCGGGGACGCGGTCGACGGCGATGATCCGGGTCGCCGGCGTCAGGTGGGCGGCCATGACCGCCGAGAGGCCGACCGCGCCCGCGCCGGTGACCAGCAGCGTGGCGCCCGGGAGCGGGGCGAGGACGTTCCACACCGCGCCGGCGCCGGTCATGATGCCGCAGCCGAGCGGCGTCAGGAGGTCCAGCGGCGCGTCGGCGGCGACCTTGACGACGCTGCGCTCGTCGGCGACGGCGTGCCCGGCGAAGCTGGACTGGCCGAAGAAGTGCCCGCCTATCGGGGTGCCGTCGCGGCAGTTCGGGCAGCCGCCGCAGGAGGTGTAGCTGAGCAGGACGCGGTCGCCGGGCTGCACGCGCGTGACCGTGGCGCCGGTTTCCTCGGCGATCCCGGCACCTTCGTGGCCGAGCACGCCGGGCAGCGGGAACGGCAGCGCGCCCGCGGCGACGCCGAGGTCGGTGTGGCAGACGCCGGTGGCGACGATCCGGACCCGGACCTCGTCCGGGCGGAGGGCGTCGAGGGATTCGGGACCGTATTCGCGGCCGAAAGCGGTGACGCCCACGGTCAGTACGGGACCGAAGATCTCCTCCCGGATCACGCGGGAGCCGGCCCGAGCGGCACCGGGTGAAGGTCGAGCAGTACGTCGGGCAGGCCCGCGCCGGCGGCGGCCGGTCGGACATCGAAGGCGGGCTCTTCCAGCCGACGGTGGTCGCCGACTTCCCGCCGTGTTCCCGCCGAGTTCCAGGGTGACCGGCTTGAGGTGCGCCCCGGCCACGCTCGCCGCGTGCCGGCCGACCGCGGTGGAGCCGGTGACCACGTTGAGCACGCCCTCGGGCACGCCCGCTTCGGTGAGCAGCTCGGCCATCAGTAGTGCGCTGGGCGAGGTGTCCTCGGCCGGCTTGTGCACCACGGTGTTCCCGGCGGCCGGCGCGGGCGCGATCTTGGCGGTGGAAAGGATCAGCGGGAAGTTGAACGGCGTGATCGCGGCGACCCCGCCGAGCGGTTCGCGGCGGGGGTAGGCGTGCGAAGGGATCGGGATCTGCCGGGTCGCGCCGTCCACGCCTTGCGCGAGGGCCGAGTAGTACTCGTACTGCTCGGCGACGGTCTCGACGTCGACCGCCCGGCACAGCGAGATCGGCTTGCCGACATCGGCGCTTTCGAGAGCGGCGATTTCGTCGGCGCGGGCCCGCACCAGGTCCGCGACCCGGTGCAGCACCCGGGCCCGCTGCCGGCCCGGCGTCGCGGCCCAGCCCTCGAACGCCTGCCGGGCCGCGGCCACCGCGGTGTCGACGTCGGCGGCCGTCGCGCGGGCGAGGGTCGTGAGGGTCTTGCCGGTGGCCGGGGCCACGGCGTCGAAGCGGTCCGCGGTCTCCGCCCACCGGCCGCCGATGAACAGCCGGCCCGAGGCGACGTCCGGGCGGGTGCCCGGCCGCTCCTCCACTGCGGTCATCGTCCGGCTCCTCACTGA
Organism: Amycolatopsis sp. NPDC003731; assembly: GCF_053586895.1. Lineage (NCBI taxonomy): Bacteria > Bacillati > Actinomycetota > Actinomycetes > Pseudonocardiales > Pseudonocardiaceae > Amycolatopsis > Amycolatopsis sp. NPDC003731. The sequence continues at coordinate 10,014 of NZ_JBSFNC010000007.1, forward strand.
GTGGCCCGTATATCAGGAACCCTGAGATCGAAGTCAGGATGCGGCGCGGAGGCCGTCCCTGTCAAGGGGGCGGGTGCCGGGCCGGCCGGGACGTGATTCCTCGACGTCCGCCGGCCGAGTCCGGTGTGGACGGATGGGTATTCGGCGAGCCGGCCGCAGTCACGCGCTGATTCACCCGGATGGGTGGTTTGAGTTGCGCGCATGCGGGTCGCGTGCGGAGGTGCCGGGTTCGGCCGTTGGCGGGGTTGCGCCGTTCGGATCAAGGACTACGCTGCGAAGTGCGGTTCAGCAACAGCTTCCGTCCCCCGATTTGCCCGCGACCGATCGGGTCGGCGAGACCCGTCCGGCACGTCATCTGCGAATGAGGCGTGGAATGTTAGTCGTCCAGCCCCCAGCGACGGCGATCCCCGTAGCGCCGTCGAAGCGCGAACAGTTCGACATCCAGGTCATCCGCCCGTACTTCGGCGCGGTCATGGTCCGCATCCGCGGTGCCCTCGACGCCGACAGCGCACCCCAGGTGCGCTCGGCACTGAGCACGTGGGCGCACCGCCGGTTCCCGGTTCTGGTGCTGGACCTGTCCGAGGTCGACTTCCTCGACGGAGCGGGCCTCGCGGCCCTGGGCGGCATCCAGGCGCGGGTGGCCCGCGAGAACGCGACCCTGCGCGTCGTCACCGGCGACAACCGGGTGGTGCGCCGGGCGTTGTCGGCCAGCGGGCTCGACCACGCCCTCAACGTCAGCCGGCTGCCGTCCGGGTGGGAACGCGCGACGGAGATCCACAGCCAGAGCTGATCGGCCCGCGGGTGTCCCGCGACGACCAGGTCACCCGCACCCTGAACCTGGTGGTCAGCAACGCCCAGGGGCAGTTTCGGCGCCGCACGGGCAGACAACGCTGCCCCTCCGCGGAACTAAGGCCGGTCGAGCGGGTCGAGCTCGGCGAACGGCCGCCGCACGAGGACCTCCGGGCCCGACGTGTCCACGTCCTCCCAGGCCACGTACCGGCTGTGGCGGTGCAGCCAGCGGATCAGCGCCACCAGCGGGGCCGGCCCGCGCTGGTCGTGGCGCTGGTACCCGAACAGCCGGATGCGCGTGCGCCCGACGATCACCCCGCGCACCACCAGCTCCGGCACGCCGTCCGCGCGCGGTGTCGCCTCCGCGCGGATTTCGCGGATCGCTCCGAGGTCGCGGCCGGTCGTGTCGCGGGCCGGGCGGCCGATCAGCTCACCGGCTCGCACGGCCCGCTCCCGGGATCCGGCCGATGACGCGGCGGCGCAGCCAGTCCTCCGACGGGCTGTCCGTGGCGTGGGCGATCGCCGTCGTCACGACGATCGTCGGCTCGATGCGGCGGACGGCGTTCAGCGGGATGCGCTGGGGTGCCTGGGCGCGGAAGCCGCGGCCGATGCGGTGCAGGAGCTTGCCGATCGGGCCGCCCACGCGGTCGGCCAAGGCCTCCGGGCCGACCAGCAGCGCGTCGACCACGTACGTCCCGCCTTCGGCGCGCAGCTCGAGGTCGTCCACCTTGCCGACCACCGTGCCGTCCTCGCCGACGATCTGCCGGTCGAGCAGCGCGTCGCCGAGGTCGATGGGGCCGAGGTCGGGGTTCACTGGCCTGCTCCGGTGAAGATCATCAGCGGGATTGCCACCAGCGCCGCGACGGCGATGACGGCGAGCATGACGACGCCGACGGTGTTGCTGAAGTGGCCGTTGGCGTGCTTGCCGAGGTACTCGCGGTCGTTGGCGACGATGAGCACCGGCAGGTAGGTCAGCGGCAGCGCCACCGCCGAGAAGATCAGCGAGATCTCGGTCAGGCCGACCGGATCGAGCCCCGTCTGCACCACCAGCACCGCGACCAGCAGGCCGGCGCCGACGGTCAGGTGGAACCGGGCGGCGTTGCGCGGCGCCCGGCGCTTGCCCCAGTCCCAGCCGAAGTACTGCGCCAGCATGTACCCCGACGACAGCCCGGTCTCCAGTGCCGCGCCGAAGGTGGCCGCGAAGATGCCGATCAGCACGATCACCAGGCCCGCGGTGCCGAGCGCCAGCGTCACCGGCAGCACGATCTGGCTGAGCTGGCTGACGTCGACGCCCGCCGGGAACAGCACCGTCGCCGCGCACGCCATCACGGCGATGGCGAGCAGGCCGCCGAGGGGGAACCCGAGCAGCACGTTGGCGCGCTGGACCGGCAGGTCCTTGACCTTCCAGCCCTCTTCGACGCCGCCGGAGGAGAAGAAGAACACCTCGTACGGCGTCATCGCCGACGCGAACAGCGCGACCGCGTGGTAAGCGTAGGTCGGCAGCGCCTGGTCGGGCGGCGGGGCGAGCCCGGCGACCTGCGCGCCGAGCGACGACCAGTCCGGGTGCAGGAAGAACACCGCGACGGCGAACACGCCGATCGCCAGCCCGCCGAGGCCGAAGCCGGTTTCCATCCGCTCGAATCAGCACCGCGGCGCGAAGCGTCTCCGTTGAGGGGGGTGGCGGGGGCATGGATGGACGACCCGCCAGATCACCAGCCAGACGAGCACGCCGATCGGCAGCACCCAGACCAGCCGGTCGACCCCGGAGGCCAGTTCGATGACGAGCGCGACGCCGCCGATCTCCGCGCACACCGTCAGCAGCGTGATGAGGAACGAGCCGGCGAGGTTGAGCAGCGCCATCCGCGGGCCGAGGCGTTCGCGGATCAGGTCGAACACCGGGCGCCCCGACACCGCCACGATCCGCCCGGACATGTCGGCGTAGACGCAGATCCCGAGCACGCCCAGGGCGGTCACCCAGACCATCGCCATCCCGTAGCGGGCGCCGACGACGCCGCTTTCGACGAGGTCGCCGATGTCGACGAAACCGCCGACCGCGGTGAGGATGCCGAGGGTGACGGCGAGGAACTTCTTGCTCACGAGGTGACGCCCCAGCGGGCGAGTTCGCCGATGAGGCCCTGCAGTTCGGCGTCGATCCGGTCCAGCCCTTCGTCGGTGCCGTCGCCGAGGCCGTCGTCGAGCCGGTGGGCCACCGCGACGGCGCGGTCGGTGATCGACGCCAGTGCCGCGCGCGCCCGGTCGTCGGTCAGCTTGCCGACGTCCTGGCCCGCCGCGCCGAGTTCGTCGGCGGCGTCGCGGACGGTGACCGACAGGCTGGGCACGGGCGGCACCCGGTCGCGGTCGGCGGTCACCACGAGCCGCAGGAGTTCGAGCTGGCCGCGGATCTCCCGCCCGGCGTGCACGGTCTCGGCCTGCGGGTCGGTAGCGCAGGCCGCCGTCAGTGCCGCGATCGCGACGACGACTGTCGCGCAGAGCCGGGTTCGCCGCAGCGCAATCACGCGGAGGGGGTACCCGCTCGCGGCGTGGGCAAACGCCGGGATGCTCCACCGTGGACAGACGAGTGGTCGGACCAGGGCACGGGCGGGAATTCGGGGCCATGCCGAGCGAACTGTCGTCTCCGGCCGCGGACGGACCGGACGAAAACGACCTTTCGGCCGGCGTGGCCGGTGACGGCGCTCAGCGCGGTGGCGCAGGGCGGCCTGCTCTGGATCTTCGTGGCCTGCGTGCTGGCGTGGCAGCCGGGTCGGCGCCGTCGGGCGGCGGGCCGCGGGCTCGTGGCGGGCGCGGCCGGCATGGCGGCCGGGCACGGCGTGAAAGCCGTGGTGCGCCGCCCGCGGCCGTCGGCGCAGAACCTGCCGGCTCGCCGCGCGCTGGTCGAACAACCGAAGTCGTCGGCCTTCCCGTCCACGCACGCGACGACGGCGGCCCCGTTCACGGTCGCCGTCTCGCTGACCGCGCCCGCGACGGGAGCCGCGATCGCACCGCTGGCCGCCGCGGTGTGTTACAGCAGGCTTCGCACGCGGGCGCACTGGCCGACCGACGTGGACGGCGGCGTCGCGATCGGCGCCGTCGTGGGCGGCCTCGTGCACCGCCGGCTCAGGCGCGGAAGTACGCCCGGAAGGTGGTGCCGTCGTCGCCGGTGTGCAGGCGGACGAGGTCGGCGAGGTGGTTGACGAGCAGCAGCCCGCGTCCGCGCGGCTGGTACGGGCTCGCGGGGTGGCGCCCGGCCAGGGGATCGGTGAGCCGGCCGTGGTCGTGCACCTGGCAGACGAACTCGCCGTCGCCGCCCCAGAACCGGACGGTGCCGGAGCCGCTGCCGTGCTCGACGCTGTTCGACAGCAGTTCGGTGACGACGACCTCGACGTCGGCCACCTGGTCGTCGCTCAGCCCGCAGGCGGCCGCGCGGACGTGGGCCAGCGCGCGGGCGGCCGCGAGGTCGGTGGTGTCCGCGAGTTCGACGGCCCCGTCCGGCACGGGCAGCGGCCGGTCGTACCGGGCGATCAGTTCGAGCGGGTCGTAGGCGGGGCTGGGGCGGTGCCCGGTGCGGTCGAGCAGGACCGGGTGCGTGACCTCGGCGTCGGCGAGGACGTCCGGGGCGAGTGCGTCGGCGTCGTAGGGACAGAGGATGGTCGCGTCCCGGCCGGCGAAGGCGAGGTTGATGAGGGCTTCGTGCTGGGCGCAGGCGGGGTATTCGACGGCGGAGCGCGCCGCCCAGATCGGTTCGCCGATGATCCGCACCGGCCGGCCGGGGTGGCGGTCGGCGAAGGCGCGCAGCACGCCGGGGATGATCCGCCCGGGGTTGCGCCCGGCCTCGGTCATGTCCAGCAGCAGGACGCGCCCGGCATCGGCGCCGAGTTCGCGGGTGAGCAGCGCGAGGTTGTCCCCGGGGACGGCGACCGCCACCGGCTCGCCTGCCTCGAGGCCGCCCCGGACGAACGGCACGGTGCCGGCCAGGTATTCGGCCGGCCCGCGGTAGAACAACGCGGGGTGCCCGAACGTGCCGGTGCCCGTCTCCGCGGTTGCGCTCAAGCCGCCTCTCCTTCCGCCGGGACGTCACCAGTATGCGTGAAACCCTCACCGGGTCGGGCGAACCCCGGTCACCGGGCGGCCGCTCGCGCCGGCAGGAGCCGGCTGCCGCTCACGTCGTCTCCGCTTCGAAGGTCGCGCCGAGCTCGGCGAACTGTTTCGCGGCGGCCGCCAGCAGGGCGGCGTCGCCGTCGCGGCGGGCTCGGGCGCGGGCCAGGGCCGCTGCCGTCCAGCGGTTGCGGGCCGCGTGGTGCTCGGCGCGGGCGAGGTGGTGTGGCGCGTCCGGGGTGTCGAGGAGCACGGCCAGTTCCGCGGCCACGCCGGCCGCGTAGCCGTTGAAGCGGCCGGGAGTGAATTCGGCGCCGGCTTCGGCGAGTCGTTCCGCCCGGCCGGTGCCCGTGTGCAGGGCGACCCTGGCGCGGACGAACGCGTCCAGCGGGGCCAGGTTGGCCGAATCCGCCGGCGTGGCGACGCCCGCGACGTCCGCCGCGCGGGTGCGCCAGCGGGCCATCGACGGCTCGTCGCCGGACAGGCCGGCCGCCAGCGCCGCCGCGAGCAGCGGAACACCCAGGGTCGCGTTGCGCGGGAGCCGGGTGCGCCACAGCTCTTCGGCGGCCTCGCTCGCTTCGGCGAACCGGCCGGTCAGGGCGAGGGTGGTGACCAGGCCGCTGGTGCCCCAGTACGGGTGGCCGGCCAGCGCCGGGTCGCCGGCCGCGCGCCTGCTCGAGGCCAGCGCGTCGGACAGCGCGCCGGTGGCGACGGCGTAGGTGATCGCGGCCCGGAACGCGTCCAGGACCTCGACCGCGGCGTGCGGGTCGGTGCGGTCCAGTGCCGTGACGAGGGCGAGGCGTTCCTGGGTCGTGCGGTACGCCTGATCCGGACGGCCGGCCAGTGCCTGTGCGGTGCACCGGGCGTCCAGGGCCGCGCTGAGCAGCAGCGGGTCGCCGGCCGCCGCCGCCACGGCCCGCTCGGCCGCCTCGGGGTCGACCGACTGCGGGCCGCTCCCGGACCGCCAGGCGCGCGCCACGGCGACGTCGGCCGCCGGTGCTCCGGCCGCGCCGGCGAGCATCCGGTCCAGTTCGGCGTCGGGGACGGGGTCGGTGACGAAGCCGGCACCGCGGAACCGCTCGGCCAGGACGACGGCACCGGCCAGGCAGGCGGCCCGCGTGCCGGGATCGCCCTCGGCACGCTCGGCGGCGACGAGCAGCAGGTCGAAGTGGTCACGCGCGTGGGTGAGCAGGTGGGTGCAGCTGCCGGCCCGCGCCAGGTGGGCGGCCGCGGCCGCGGGGGAGGGGGCCCGGTCCGCGGCCGCGCGCCAGTGGGCCACCGCTTCGGCGAGGAAGCCGCGCGCGTAGGCCAGGCGGGCGAGATCCGCAGCCAGGTCGTGGTCCGGGGTCGCGTGAACGCCCGCGAGGCCGCCGGGCCTGTGGTGGCCAGGCTGGTGGTGGCCGGGCTGGTGCGGGGTTGCGAGGTGGCTGGGCTGGTGGTGGCTCGGCTGGTGCGGGGTTGCGAGGTGGCCAGGCTGGTGGTGGCCGGGCTGGTGCGGGGTTGCGAGGTGGCCAGGCTGGTGGTGGCCGGGCTGGTCCACGCTCGCGAGGCCGCCGGGCGTCGATATGCCCTCCGCGACGCAGGCGCGCAGGTCGTCGGCTATCCGGTCGAACTCGTCGCGCCAGTCGCCGCCGAGGCGGGCGACCAGTTCTCGGGCTCGGCGGGCAGCCCAGGCGTGGTAGCGAACCTCGACCTCCGGCGCCTCCTCCGAAGCCGCCAGCCGTTCGCGGGCGAAGCGGGCGACTCCGTCGAAGAGCGTCCAGGCGCTCGCCTCCCCATGAGCCGTGACCAACGACTTGTCCACCAACCGCCCGAGCAGGTCGGACACCGCGCCGACCGACAGCTCCGGCGACAGGGCCGCCGCGTCGTCCAGTGCGAAGGCGTTGCGGAACCGTGAAATCCGGGCCAGGACCGTGCGTTCCTCCGCACTCAGCAGCCGGTGGCTCCACTCGAGCACCGACCGCAGCGACCGGTGCCGCTCCGGGCCGCGGCCGGTCGCCAGCACGCGCAGCGGGTCGTCGGCCAGGCCCGTGCGCAAGGCGTCGACACCCAGCGACGCCACGCGGGCGGCGGCCAGCTCGATGTTCAGCGGTGAGCCGCCCAGCTCGCGGCAGAGCGCGGCGATCGCGGCCGGATCGGCGTCGAACGCGGGATCGACCGCCTTCGCCCGCTCGGTGAAGAGCTCCGCCGCGGCGGGCAGCGGGCCGAGCTGCAGCACCGTCTCGCCGGGCACGCCCAGGCGTTCCCGGCTGGTCGTGAGCACGCTCAACCTCGGGTTCGCCGACGTCAAGGCCGTGATCACCTCGGCGACGTCGTCGGCCACGTGCTCGCAGTTGTCCAGCACCAGCAGGGCCCGGCCGGCCAGCCGCGCGGCGACCGCGTCGGCCAGCGGCTGTTGCGGGTGGGGGAGCACGCCGAGCCCGGCCGCGACCGACTCGAGCACCGAACCCGGCCGGCTGGGGACGAGGTTGACGAACGTCGCCCCGTCCGGGAACTGCGGTGACGCCGCTTCGGTCGCGGCCACCGCCAGCCGGGTCTTGCCCATGCCGCCCGGGCCGAGCACCGTCGTCACCCGGCTTTCGGCCACCAGGCGCACCACGGCGTCGCGCTCGGCCACCCGGCCGACGAAGCTCGTCGGCGGCCGCGGCGTTCCCACGACCAGGCCCACCGGGCCGGCCGGCCCGGGAGCCCGTGCGGCCAGTTCCCGGCGGTCACGGGCGTCCAGCTTCCGCAGGAGCGCCGACACGTGGCTCTCGACGGTCCGCACCGACACGTAGAGCCGGTCGGCGATCTCCGCGTTGGTCAGCCGGTCCGCGACGGCCAGCAGGACCTCGCGCTCGCGCGGCGAGATCGTCGGCGCGGTGGGCATGGCCCCGAGTATGCCGCACCGTCGTGGAGCTCCGTGGTGGATCTCCGTGGTGGGTTCCGTGGTCACCACGGATGCCCCCGCACCCGGTCCGGCCCGAAGATCACCACAGAACGAAAACCGACCCGGGAGGAACCCACCATGGTGGTCATCGCGAAGGAAGACGACCTGCGCATCGGCAGCGGGCGGACCGCCCGGTTCGAAGGCGAGGCGTACGGCTCCGGCGTCTCCTTCTTCCACGTCCACAACACCGAAGGCCAGGGACCCGGCGCCCACGTCCACCCGTACTCCGAAACCTGGGTGGTGCTCGCCGGGCGCGCGCTGTTCCGCACCGCCGACGGCGAAGGCCTGGCCGACCAGGGCGACGTCGTGGTGGTCGGCGCCGGTACCGCGCACGCGTTCCGGGCCGTCGGCCCCGAGCCACTGCGGATGATGTGCATCCACGCCTCCCCGCGCATCGAGCAGGACTTCCTCGACGACGACGCGGCCGCGGAAGCCGGCGTCACCTTCTGAAACCCCGAAAGGACTCCGTCATGAACCTCACCCTTACCCGCCCGGCCGTCTCCACGCGCCTGACCTGCCTCGCCCTCGCCGCGCCCCTGTGGACCACGGTGGCGCTGGCCCAGGCCGCCACCCGGGACGGCTTCGACCTGACCCGGCACCCGCTCAGCGCGCTCGGCACCGGCGGGCTCGGCTGGGTGCAGATCACGAACTTCATCGTCGCCGGCGTGCTCGTCCTGATCGGCGCTCCCGGCCTCGGTGGTGCGGTCGCGTGGCTGCTGGGCGGCTACGGCGCCGGGATGATCGCGGCCGGGCTCCTCGTCCCGGACCCGGGGGACGGCTTCCCGGCCGGCACGCCCGCCGGTCCGCCCTCGGTGCTGTCGTGGCACGGCGCCGGGCACCTGGCGGCCGGCAGCATCGCCTTCCTCGCCCTCATGGTGGCCTGTTTCGTGCTCGGCCGCAGGTTCGCCCGCGCCGGGAACCGCCGGGACGCCGTGCTGTCCGCCGTCGCGGGGACGGCCCTGCTGCTGGGCAACCTGTGGGCGATGACCGGCGGCCGGGCCGGCACCCTGACCCTCGCCGTCGGGGTGATCACCGCGATGCTGTGGATTTCTGCCGTGGCCGCCCGGTCTCGGTGACCGCTGCGGCCGGGGCGCGCTGGAAGCGTTTCGCCGGTTCCGCTCCGGCGCCGTGCAGTACCACGCTGCCCGGCACGCAGGTGACCGTGATCGTCAGGCCACACCTGGCGCACGGCCCGGGCGACACTTCCGCACCTGCTCGCCTTCGCGGCCGGCGTGGGTAGCCGGGGCTTCCAGTGTCGCGAATGAGTCGTCCCGGACGCCGGAGGTCCCCATGGCTCACTCGCGCCCGGCCGGAAACCCGGGCCGCCGCCGCGGGAGCCGGGCTCAGCCGCCGATGCGGGCGCCGACCGCGGCCAGTGCCGTGGTCACCGGCTGAAAGAACGTCACGCCGCCCGTGCGGCAGTTGCCGCTGCCGCCCGAGGTGATGCCGATGGCGCTGCCGTCGGTGGAGAACAGGGAACCGCCGCTGTCGCCGGGCTCCGCGCACACCGTCGTCTGGATCAGGCCGGTGACGCGGCCCTCGGGGTAGTTGACCGTGGCGTCGAGGGCCGTCACGCGGCCGCTGTGCAGGCCCGTCGTGCTGCCCATCCGGGACACCTGCTGGTTGACCGCGGCCGCGGCCGCACGGGCGATCGCCACCGTCCGGCCGCCGCCGGTGTCGACGACGCTGGGGGCGTTCGTGGCGGCGTTGTCGTAGGTCAGCAGCGCGAAGTCGCCGTTGCCCGGGAACGTCGACTGCTTGAGCGTGGCCACCGGCCGCCCGCCCTGGGTGAGCGACCACCGCCGGCCGGCGGCGGCGCAGTGGCCGGCCGTGAGGATGCCGGGACCGCTGTTCGTCGTCACGTTGAAGCCGAGCGAGCAGCGCGCCCCGCCGGCGAAGATCGCGTCGCCGCCTTCGGCGAACAGGCTGAGGACCCCGGGCGTCCGTTCGACGCGGACCGCCTTGCCGCGGGTCGCCACCAGCAGGCTGTCCCACTTGGCGCCCTGGACCGTGCTGTCGGCGGTGACGACCGTTTCGCCGGTCCGCTCGTCGACCGCCCAGGCCGTGCCGGTGATGGCGGACGCCGAAGCCATCGCCGACGCGTCGCCGCCCGCGGCGTTCGCCTGGGGGAGCGCGATGGCCGCGGTGCCGGCGGCCAGGACGGCGGCGGCCGCGGCCAGGATCTTGCCTCGGCTGATCTTCCTGTGTCGGGAGCGCATGGCGGATGACCTCCGTAGCCGTTGATCCACTTCCTGTAGTGGTTCACGGCCCCGCCGGGCGTCCGGTTCACCCGGCCAGGTCGACCGGACCTTCGCCGGCCCGGCGAGCGGCCGGGCCGGCGAAGTGCGTCCGCTATGGCGCCGTCAGGTCGAACCGCTGGAGGGTGACCGAGCCGCCGAGCGCCTGGGTGGCGTGGTTGAAGACGGCGAACCGGTAACCCATGAAGAACTGCCAGGCGTTGTTCAAGGTGAACGCCGTGCCCAGCGGCGTGAAGTTCACCCCGTCGGTGCTGTAGGAGAACCGGGCCTGGCGGCCGGTGCCGGGACGGATGTCGGCGTTGGCGCGCAACCAGATCTTGCTGCCCGAGAGGGCGGCGCTCGCCACCTCCGTCCCGGTGCCGGTGGTGTTCCAGTTGCCGTCCATGGTCAGGCCGTTGACCATCACCACCCGGTTGCGGCCGCCGTCGCGTTTGACGCCGATCCACGCCGAGGAGTCGCGCAGCATCGCCAGCCCGGTCCGGTCGCCGTCGCGCATCGACGTCAGATCGAGCGTGGCGGTGCCGGTGGAGGTGGGCCCCTGGATCCGCCGGGTCACGGTGTTGCGGGCGGAGTACAGGTCGTTCGCCACCGTCGCCGTCGACAGCTTGAGGCCGTTGCTCACCGAGAACTTCGTGGTGTCGGGGTTGTGGTTCCACTCCCACTGCGGGCTCAGCCCGGGGCCGGGGAAGATGTCGGTGCCGGTCATCGGCTCGACCTGCCGCGGCGGCGGTGGCAGGTTCGGCTTCGGGTAGGTCGTGCCCCACCGGCCGTTGACCGTCTGGAGCTTCGGCCAGCCGTCGGCCGTCCAGGTGACCGGGGCGAGCGCGGGGACGCGGCCGCCGGGGTAGGCGTCGACGAAGGCCAGGTAGTACCAGTCGCCGTTCTGCGTCTGCACCAGGCCGCCCTGGTGCGGGACGCCGCCGCCGGAGATCGGGCCCGGCAGGTCCAGCAGCACCTGCTGGATGGTGTACGGCCCCCAGGGGCTGCTCGCCTTGAGGATGTACTGGCCGTTGGCCGGGCGGGTCACGAAGATGTAGTAGCTGCCGTTGCGCTTGTAGAACCGGGAGCCTTCGAGCGTGCCGATGTTCGACGGCGTCTGGAAGACCTGCTGCGAGCGGACTTCGGTCTTCCCGTCCTTGGAGAGCTGGGCGACGCTGAGGGTGGTGTTGCCGTAGGCGACGTACATCGTGTCGTCGTCGTCCACGAGCATGCCCGCGTCGTAGTAGCACTTGTCGATCGTGGTGTGCTTCGACCACTGCCCGTCCACCGCGGTGGCGGTGTAGATGTAGGTCTTGGCGAAGTCGATGCAGCCGCCCCAGTAGTACGTGTCGTTGCTGGCGCGGTGGTTGAAGAACGACGCCCAGATGCCGCGGACGTACCCGCGCCCGCCGCTCATGTCGTACTTCGCGCCGAAGTCCAGCTTGGGCACGGAGTGACCGGCGAACTCCCAGTTCACCAGGTCGTAGGACCGCAGGATCGGCGCGCCGGGGGAGTAGTGCATCGTCGAGGCGGAGTAGTAGTAGGCGTTGCCGACGCGGATGATGTCGACGTCGGCGAAGTCCTGCCACAGCACCGGGTTCGTGAAGGTGGTGGGCTGGTTCGGGGTGGTCGTGGTGGTGGGCGTGGTCGGCGTCGTCGGCGTGGACGGGGCCGTGGGCTCGACCCCGCCGGTGCAGAGGGTGCCGTTGAGCCGGAACTCCGACGGAGTCGCGTTGGCCGAGGTGAACGAGCCGTTGAAGCCGAACTCCGCCTTGCCGCCGGTGGGGATGGCCGCGTTGTAGGAGACGTTCTTCGCGCTGACGGTGGCCCCGGACTGGGTGATCGTCGCGTTCCAGTGCTGGCCGACCTGCTGGCCGGAGGTGAACAACCAGGTCAGCGTCCACCCGTCGACCGCGTCACCGAGGTTGGTGATCGACACGGACGCGCCGAAGCCGCCCTGCCATTCGGACGTCTTCGTGTAGGTGACCGAGCACCCGGCCGCGGCGTGCGCGGCCGGGGTGGCCACCAGGACCGCGCCGGCGAGGCCTGTCGCGGCGAGCAGGGCCGAGACGGCCGCCCGGGATCGTCGGCGTGACACCACGTCTGTCCTTTCCGCATCAGCAGGGGGAATTCATCGGGGTGAGCAGCCCGGCCTGGCGCCGGCGACGACCGCGGTCGCCGCCGCCAGGGCCGAGCGGGTGTGGACATCGGTTCCCTTCGCGGTGGGGGATCAGGCGGTGAACTGCCACCAGTTGACGTTGAAGAGGTAACCGCTGCCGCCGGTGAAACGCAGGACCAGGTCCTGCGTGCCGGTGACGCCGCTGACCGGGCAGGACACCGACGTCCACGTCTGCCAGCCGCCGGTGGCGGGCACCGTGCAGCGGCCCACCACCGTGCCGGTGGCACTGCCCAGCCGGACCTCGATCGTGCCGCCGGAGCCCGCCGAGGCGACCCGGGCGGTGAACGTCTTGGCGCCCGCACCGAAGGCGACGTTGCGGACCTTGACGTTGTCGCCGTTCTCGATCCAGCCGATGTTCATGCCGCCTTCGGACGCCGGCTCGGTCTCGATCCCCGCTTCCCGGTTGATGGTTTCCGCTTCCTGCCGGGTGTAGGGGTCGAGCGTGTCGGCCGGCGGCGGCCCGTTCGTGGTCATGGTGATGGTGGGGATGCTGCCGTCGGCGTTGTAGGCGAACTTCTCCACCGAGACCGAGCGGGTGTAGCCGCCCCCGCCCGGCAGAGCGCCGTTGTGGTAGAAGAAGTACGAGCTGCCCTTGTAGTCGATGATCCCCGGGTGGTTGGTGAAACTGCTGCCCTGCGTGGGCATCACCGTGCCGCGGTAGGTCCACGGGCCGGTCGGGCCGGGCGCGGTGGAGTAGGCGATGAACTCCGAGCAGCACTTGGCCGCGAACACGTTGTAGTACGTGCCGTTGCGCTTGTAGACCCAGGGGCCTTCTTCGTACAGCGTCGGGCGGTTGCCGCCGTTCGGGCGAGTACCGAACCCGGCCGTGGTGAGCGGGATCTGGTTGATCCCGCCCGAGTACGACGTCATGTCGGTGTTGAGCCGCACGTACGACAGGTTCGGGTTGCCCCAGTACAGGTACGCCTGGCCGTTGTCGTCGATGAAGACGGTCGGGTCGATCTCGCCGTTTTCGACGAGCGGGCGGCCGATGGCGTCGCGGAACGGCCCGGTGGGGCTGTCCGCGACGCCGACGCCGATGGCCATCCGGCCGGTCGCCCGGTTGACCACCGGGACGTACCAGTAGAACTTGCCGTTGCGTTCGACGGCTTGCCCGGCCCACGCGTCCTGCTTGGCCCAGCTGAACGTCGCGAGGCTCATCGGCGAGCCGTGGTCGGTCCAGTTGACCATGTCCGCCGACGACCAGACCCGCCAGTCCTTCATGGTGAAGTAGGTCGAGCCGTCCTCGTCGTGCCCGGTGTAGAGGTAGACGCGGCCGTTGTGCACCAGCGGGGCCGGGTCGGCGGTGTAGATGTGCTGCACGATCGGGTTGTCGGCGTGCGCGGTGCCGGGCAGGAGCGCCATCGCGCACAGGGCCGCGGTCATCCAGGCGAGTACGCGCTTTCGGTGGTGCACGATGGTCTCCGTTCGTCGCGGGGGATCAGCTCGCGGAGCAGGTGGTGGTGATGCCTTCGGCGCTGCCGGTGCCCTGGAAGCCGAACTCGGTCGACTGCCCGGCCGCGACACTGCCGTTGTAGGAGACGTTGGCCCAGGTGACACTGCCGCTCGTGCCGGTGTTGGTGGCGCTCCAGCCGTTGGTCACGGCCGCGCCGCCGGGCAGGTTCGTCGTCACCCGCCAGCCGGTGAGCCCGGAGCCGCCCGCGGTGACCTTGACCGTGGCCACGAAGCCGCCGTTCCAGGAGTTCAGCGACACCGAGGCGGTGCAGCCGCCCGGGTTCGGCGTGGTCGGCGTCGTGGGCGTGGTCGGGGTCGTCGGCGTGGTGGGGGTGGTCGGCGTCGTCGGGGTGGTGGGCGTGGTCGGGGTGGCCGCGTTCAGCGCGTCGAGGACGCTGTTGTAGGCGGCCTTCTTGTTGCCGTTGCCGTCGAACAGCAGCGGGTTCTCCCCGGTGCGCCAGGAGTCGGTGTCGCGGATGCCCCAGGTCGTGATGCCGGCGCAGCGGGCGACGGCCATGCAGGCGCGGGTGACCGCGGCGTAGGCGTTGGCCTGGTTCGAACCGGAGATGTCGAGCTCGGTGATCTGGACTTCGACACCGAGGTCGGCGAACCGCTGCAGGTTGGCCTGGTAGTCACCGGGCGGGTTGCCGGAGAGGTGGGACTGGAAGCCGACGCAGTCGATCGGGACGCCGCGGGCCTTGAAGTCCTTCACCATGTTGTAGATGCCGGTGCTCTTGGCGTTGACGCCGTCGGTGTTGTAGTCGTTGTAGCAGAGCTTCGCGCCCGGGTCGGCGGCCCGCGCGGCGCGGAATGCCGCTTCGATCCAGTCGTTGCCGGTGCGCTGCAGGTTCGAGTCGCGGCGCCCGCCGCTGCCGCCGTCGGCGAACGCCTCGTTGACGACGTCCCAGGCGTAGATCTTGCCCTTGTAGTGGGTGGCGACCTGGGTGACGTGGTTCATCATGGCCGAGCGCAGATCGGAGCCTTCCATGCGCTGCGCCCAGCCCGGTTCCTGCTGGTACCACAGCAGCGCGTGCCCGCGCATCCGCTTGCCGTTGCCGGTCGCCTGGTTGAGGATCCGGTCGCCGTTGCCGTAGCTGAACTGCCCGCGGTTGGGCTCGGTGGCGTCCCACTTCATCTCGTTCTCGGCGGTGACCATGTTGAACTCGCGGTTCAGGATGTTCACGTAGGTCGAGTCGCCGAGCTTGCCGGCCGCGACGGCGGCGCCGAAGTACCGGCCGGACTGGGCCGCCGCCGCGCCGAGCGTGGAGGCCGCGCCGTCGGCGGCGTTGGCGAGCACCAGCGAGACCCCGAGCGACGTCGCCAGGAACGCCGAGGCCAGCGCGGCTCGGGAGAATGACCGCGATGTCATCTTCATCTTTCACACCTTCATTCGTGGGCTGCGGGAGTTCGGGTCACGGGCTGGTGCACGTGGCCGGGCCGAGGCTCGCGGTGCCGGGACCGGACACGAGGAACCCGAAGGTCGTCGAGGCACCGGCGCCGAGCGCGCCGTTGTAGGAGACGTTCTGCACGGTCACCGCACCGGTGCCGGTCGCCGTGCCGCCCCAGATCTGGGTGATGCTCTGACCGGCGGGCAGGGCGAACTTCGCGGTCCAGCCCGTGAAGGCCGCGGTGCCGGTGTTGGCGACGGTCACTTCGCCCTGGAAGCCACCGTTCCAGCTGCCCACGACCCGCGGGGTCGCGGTGCACGCGCCGTCGCCGGTCGGGGGCGGCGGGTCGTCCCCGCCGATGCTGCCCGGGACCGCTTTGAGCGCGTTGTACCAGGTGGTGGCCATCTTGCTGTAGCCGGCCGCGTTGGGGTGGATGCCGTCGGGCAGGTCCGCGATGGCGACCGAGGGGTACATGTCGACCAGGTGCACGCGCTTGCCGGCGGCGGCCTTGGCCCGCATGTCCGGGGCGATCGCCGCGTTGAAGGTGCGGACGGTCTGATCGGCGAACCGGATCGGGATGATGGTGGCGACGAAGACGTCGGCGTTCGGGACCAGGTTCGTGATCCGGTCGACCAGGGCCGACAGCCGCCGCGGCGCGCCGGCCGGGTCGCTGCCGTACATGTCGTTGGTGCCGATGTGCAGCAGGATCGTGCGCGGCCGGTAGGTGTTGAGCCAGCCGGTGACGTTCGCGTCGACCTGCGCGATGGTCCAGCCCGGGTGGCCCTCGTGGTTGCGGTCGGGCATGCTCGACGGCCCGTCGGCCAGCGAGCCGACGAAGTCGATCGAGCGCCCGTCGGCCCGCAGTTTCGCGCCGAGGTCGAGGCGGTAGCCGCCGATCGAGCCGCCCTGGGTGATCGAATCCCCGAGCGGCATGATCGGCACCGTGGCGGCCGCCGCGGTGCCGGGAACGACGATCAACGCGGCACAGGCCGCCAGCACGCCGGCGAAGAAGTGGGCGAGTTTCATCGGTGATCCTTCGTGGCCACGGATCGCGGTGATTGACATTTCGGCTGGTTTCCGAAACTTTCCGTGCCGCCGGGTTCCGGAATTCCCCGGCGGGCGTTAGCGCTAACAATCGGCGGCCGAAATCCCGGGGTGGCCGGGCGCCTCCGGGCGCCCGGCCACCGGTTCGCCTAGTTCACGCTCGCGGAGAACGAGTTGACCGCGAGGCCGACACCGCCGCTCCACGGCTCGAACCCGGCCTGGATGCTGGTGAGGTACCAGGACCGGTCGACGCGGGTGCGGTTGTCGACGTCGTTGACGAAGTCCAGCACGTTGAACGACCAGCCCGAGAGGGTGGACTGGGCCACGTAGGACACCACGTCGTTGCCGCCGTTGTTGCCCTGCCACACTTCCCAGCCGCGC
Source organism: Amycolatopsis sp. NPDC003731 (assembly GCF_053586895.1). NCBI lineage: Bacteria > Bacillati > Actinomycetota > Actinomycetes > Pseudonocardiales > Pseudonocardiaceae > Amycolatopsis > Amycolatopsis sp. NPDC003731. Next base: position 26,505 of record NZ_JBSFNC010000007.1, read on the forward strand.
CCGCCGATGCTGGTGGTGCCGACCCGGCCGCCGACCGGCTGGACCCCGCCGGTGCGGTTGAACCAGATCATGATCTCCATCTGGTTGACCCCGTTGGTCTTCGGCGTCGGGTCGAGCCAGATGTCGTAGGAGGCGTCGAAGACGCCGCCGGCGTAGGTGTAGGAGATCGACGACGGCACGCTGCCGATCCGGCTGAGCTGCCGGGGAAGGGGCGAGCCGGGGGAGCAGTTCGCGTAGTGGCACCCGAGGTAGACCGCCGGGTAGGACAGCGGCGCGCCGCCGCTGGTGGATCCCTGCTGGGTCTGGATCCGGAACCCGCTGCCGGTGACGTTGATGCACTGCTGCGCGCTGCTGCCCCACCGGTTGTTCATCACGACGTACCGGCCGCCGATGGTGGTCGTGCCGTACTGGTCGCAGATCAGGGTGTCCGCGTGCGCGGCCGGGGCGACGGCGACGGGTGCCGCCACGCTCGCCGCGGCGAGCAGAGCCGCGGACAGGGCGTTCCTCAGTTTCATGATCTCCTCCACGTCGTCGTGGCGTTTTCTGGGAGCGCTCTCAGCGTAATCGCCTTTGATATAACCACAGCGGGCGGCCGGAGCAAAGAGGATGGCCGTGATCGATTGACCGAATGCGTTTTCCGGGCCCACGGGCACCGGAAAACGGGCCGGTCAGCCGCCCGCCCGCAGCGTCCATTTCTGGTTCGCCTGCCCGTGGCAGGACCACAGGATCAGCTTGGTCCCGGCCGTGGTGCCCTGTCCGGTCGCGTCGAGGCACCGGCCGGACTGCACCCCGGTGATCGTGCCGTCGGCGTTGACGTTCCACTGCTGGTTGGCCTGACCGGAGCAGGTCCAGATGATCACCGGGGTCCCGTCGGCGGTGCCCTGCCCGGACGCGTCCAGGCACTTGTTCCCCGCGGTCGTCAGCTGCTTGCCGGTGGGCGTCCACGGCGCTCCGGCACAGTCGGCCAGCTGCACCGGGGTGCCGTCCGCGGTGCTCGGGACGTCCGCGCACCGGCCCGACTGCGTGCCGACGAGCTGCTTCGCCGAGGATTGCCCGGGGGTGCCGATGCTGCCCGGGACCGCCTGCAGGGCCGCGTACCAGACCGCGGCCATCTTGTCGTAGCCGGTGGCCGTCGGGTGGACGCCGTCGATCAGGTCGGCGGCGGTCAGCGCGGCGTGCATGTCCACCAGGTGCACGTGCTTACCGGAGTTCTGCTTGCTCTGCACCATTCCGGGGATCGTGGCGTTGAACGTGCGGGCCGCCGCCTCCTGCCCGCTGTTGGCGATCGGGATGATCGTCGCGACGAAGACCTCGGCGTCCGGCACCGCCCCCGTGATGTGGTCGACCAGGGCGGACAGGCGGCCCGGTGCGCCCGAGACGTTGTAGTTCTGCAGGATGTCGTTCGTGCCGATGTGCAACAGGACCGTGTGCGGGCTGCTGGTGCGCAGCCAGCCGGTGATGTTCGCGTCGATCTGGTCGATGCGCCAGCCCGGGTGGCCTTCGTGGTCGTGGTCGCCGAGGGACGCCGGCCCGTTGAACTGCGAGCCGACGAAGTCCACCTGGTACCCGCCCGCGGTGACCCGCTGCCAGAGCCCGATCCGGTACCCGCCGGGCACCTGCGTGCCTTCGGTGATGGAATCGCCCAAGGGCATCACCCGGATCCCGCCGTTCGATTCGGCGGCGGCGGTGCCCGGCAGCAGGGTGCCGGCCAGGACCGCCACCGCCGCGGCGAGCCACCTGAGCCGTGTTCGCATCTCGTCTCCTCGCTGGTCGGCCGTCACACGCCGGTGATGGTCCACTGGTTGTTCGTGCTGCTGTTGGGCGTCCAGAGGCCCACGCTCGAGCCGGCGGCCGTGCTGCCCATGCCGTCGAGCGCGGTGCCGGTGGCGCGGTTGACGATCTGGTACCGGCCGTTGCCCAGGCCGGTCAGCTTCCACTGCTGGCTGGTGGCGCCGGTCCACGCCGTCTGCGCGCAGGTGGCGCCGTTGGCGGTGTTGCCCCGGCTGTCGGCGACCATCCCGTTGGTGCGGTTGACGATCCGGACGTACCCGCCGCCCGCGTCGGTCAGTTGCCACTGCAAGTTCGTGCTGCCGTCCCAGTTCCACTGCTTGAGCGGGGACCCGGCGGCGACGGTGCCGCCGCTGTCCAGCACGAGACCGGTGGTGACGTTGGCGATCCGGGCCCAGCCGGTCGGCAGGGGACCGGAGCCGGGGGTGGGGATCTGGCCGGAGAAGGTCAGTTTCACCACGTACGCCGGCGCGTCGAACGGCGGGTTGGCCGAGGGCAGCTGGACGCGCAACGCGGAAGCGTCCTGGACGGGGGCGGGCAGGGTGGTGGCGGCCCCGGCGTCCGGACCCAGCAGCTGGGCCGACACGAGGTTGCTCAGGTTGATCCGGCTCGAACTCAGCGTCGTGATCGGGAAGGTGCTCCCGGGCCAGCCCAGCACGGTCGCGTACAGCACCGTGTTGTCCTTGCTGCGGGTGAACCGGACGTCGGTCCGGGTTCCCTCCACCGGCGTGGTGAACGAGCCGCCGCCCATCTTCGTCGGCCCCTCGCCGTAGACCGCCCACGCGCGGGTGCCGTAGACGGATTCGCCGAAGCGCTTGAGGTAGTTGCCGATGCCGAGCAGGATCGTGCGCTGCCCGGACGGGATGGTGCCGTCGGCCATCGGGGCGATGTTCAGCAGCATGGTGCCGTTCTTGCTGACCCGGTCCAGCAGCGAGTGCAGGATGGCCTTCATCGAGTAGTAGCCGATGCCGCTGGTGTAGCACCAGCTGGAGCTGGAGATGCTGTCGTCGGTCATCCAGTAGGGGCTCAGCAGGTCGCCGGGCCCGCCGCGTTCGAAGTCGAAGACCTCCCCGCGGTTGTTGAACCCGTCCTTGTAGGTGGCGACGACGTCCTTGTTCCAGGCCACCGCCTGGTTGTAGTACCGCGACAGGAAGTTCAGCCGCTGCGCCTCGGCGACCTGGGTCAGGTTGAAGTCCTGGTACACGAGGTCGGGCTGGTAGCCGTCGACGACCTCCCGGAGCTTGTCGAACCAGAGCTGGTTCTCCGCCTGCGTGCCGTTCTGGCCGAAGAGGCGGCGCAGCGAGTCGGTGGACTGGGCCGGCACGTGGTCGTAGTAGCCGGTGAAGTGGTACGCGTGGTGCAGCGCGGTCAGCAGCTTCAGGCCCTTCGCGCGGATGGCGTCCGCGTGCAGCCGCAGCAGGTCGAGCTTGGGCCCGGTCTTGACCGAGTTCCACTCGTTGGCGCTGCTGTTCCACATCGAGTAGCCGTCGTGGTGCTCGGCGACCGGGCCGGCGAACTTCGCGCCGGCGTCGGCGAAGAGCTGGGCCCACTCGGCCGGGTCGAAGCTGCCGCCCGCCGACTTGAGCTTCGGCGCGAACTGGACCCAGTTGCCGGCCTTGTCGCGGGCGCCGTTGATGAAGTTCTGGTACGGCCACGCCGACGGGTCGCCGAACACCTGCTTGTGGTGGTTGTTCTCGTTGGACCCGCCGATGTACATGTTGCGCGGGTACCACTCGTTGCCGAACGCCGGGACGCTGAAGACGCCCCAGTGGTAGTAGATGCCGAACTTGGCGTCCTGGAACCACTCCGGCGCGGGCGGGTGCTGGTCGACCGACGACCAGCTCGGCGTGTAGCTGCTCGGGCCTTCGGTGGCCCACCCGGCGGGGACGCGGACCACACCGGCGGCCGCGGCGGCCCCGGCCACCACGATCAGCCGGCGCCGCGACAGCTCGAACGAGGACATGAGGCGACCTTTCAGCTCAGGGACCACTTCTGGTTGTTCGCGCCGGTGCAGCCGGCCAGCTGGACCGGCGTGCCGTTCGCGGTCCCGGCGCCGGTGACGTCGAGGCAGAGTCCGGATTGGACCCCGGTGACCGTCCCGTTCGCGTTGAACGTCCACTGCTGGTTGTTCTGCCCGTTGCAGTTCCAGATGATGACCTTGGTGCCGGGCGTGGTGCCCTTGCCGGAGGCGTCGAGGCAGCGGAGGTTGCCGCCGCTGTAGACGTTCAGCTCACCGGCGCCGGTGCGCGTCCACGTCTGGTTCGTGCCGCCGTTGCAGTCCCAGATCTGGACCGCGGTGCCGGGCGTGGTGGAGACGCCGTTGACGTCCAGGCACTTGTTCGCGCCGACCGCGTGCACGGCGCCGGTGTTCGTGCTGCCGCCGTTGCCGTACCCGGCCGCGATCACGCTGGCCTGCACCGCGTTCTCGGTGGCGTCGGTCGGGAAACCGCTGGTCACGGCCCCTTCGAAGAATTCGCCGACGCCGGAGACGCTGTTGTCGCCACCGGTGCCCAGCAGGATCGACGGCTCCAGCTTCATCGGCGAGTAGCCGCGCGGCAGGCCGCCCGAGTACGGCGTGGTGAGGCTGCCGCTGGTCGCGTCGCCGTACTTCAGGGTGAAGTTCGTGGTGCCGTTGTTCTTCAGCCACGCGCTGACGAACGGGTGGTGCACCCCGGGGTTGTTCGGATCCTTGTTGGAGCCGGACCCGGTGTGGTACATGCCGTTCTCCAGGTCGGCCTCGACCCACGGGCCGGTGCCGGTGCAGCCGTTGAACCAGCAGGCGGTGCCCCAGTAGATGGCGTTCATGGTGGCGTTGCCGGTGTCGTTGTGGGAGACCTCGCCGCTGCCGTAGTCGAAGCAGCACCACTGGTTGACGTAGTTCGACGAGGTGATCATGTAGATCCCCTCCGGCTGGGCCCCGACCGGCGCGCCCTTGGCGTTGTCGATCCGGTAGCCGACACCCTGGGTGACCTTGATCCCGAACACCGGGTGCCCGCCGACGGTGGCCGGCAGGGCCATCGCGTCCGCGCCGATGTCCGACCCGTTCGGGCCGGGGCCCTTCCAGAACCCGCCCCACGAGATCGGCAGGTCGTTGTGGTTGGCGGTCTGGTCGTAGATCTTCGTGACCGTGCACCGGGTGCCGGCGCAGAACGACACCTGCGGGGCCGAGTCCGCGACCCCGCCCGCCGTCAGCAGGCCGACGTCGAGGAACCGCTGGTCCGAGGCCCGCTGGAGCTGGTACAGCGGGCCGTTGTACGCCCCGAACAGGGCGCGGGTGGTGCTGTGCGCCGTGACGCACGGGGTGCCGCCGGCGGCGTAGAGGTCGCACGCTTCCTGCGTGGCGGCGTGGGCCGCGGCGCCCGTCGCGGCCACCGCGCCGGTCGCCAGGACGGCGGCCGCCACCGCGGCCTGGAGGGTTCTGAGCAGCTTGCGGGAGACCATGGCCGAACTCCTCTGTTCGTCAGCCGAGAGTCCACTTCTGGTTGGTCGCGCCGGTGCAGGTGGCCAGCTGGATCAGCGTGCCGTTCGCGGTCGAGGACCCGGTCACGTCGAGGCACAGCCCGGACTGCACGCCGGTGATGCTGCCGTTCGCGTTGACCTGCCACCGCTGGTTGCCCTGGCCGTTGCAGTTCCAGATGACGATCTTGGTGCCGGGGCTGGTTCCCTGGCCGCTGGCGTCGAGGCACCGCGTGCCGGTGTAGACGGTCAGCTCACCGGTGCCGCTGCGGGTCCAGGCCTGGTTGGTACCGCCGTTGCAGTCCCAGAGCTGGACCGCGGCGCCGGGCGTGGTGGAGACGCCGCTGACGTCCAGGCACTTGCCGAGCGCGCGGACCGGGCTCGCGGCCGGCGTGGTGCCGTCGCCGGTGCCGGCGGCGGCGATCACCTGCTGGGCGCCCGACGGCCAGTTCGTGCCGCTGACCTGGACGTTCCCGGTCAGGACGTTGTTGTGCGGCGAACCGGTGGCCACCTGGGTCGCACCGCCGTTGTACCAGTTCCCGCTGAAGGTGCTGTCGTTGGTGTTGTTGCTGCCGTTGGCGTTGGTGAAGGCCCAGACGCCGGAGTCCTGGATCACGTTGGCCGAGACGCTCACGTACCGGGAGCCTTCGTCGAGGTACAGGCCGACCGTGCGGTTGTTGTCGTAGATGTAGTTGTGGTCGATCGAGCTGCCCGGGTTGGCGGACAGGTTGTAGATGCTGCCGCCGTCGTGCATCAGCTTCTTCGTGCCGTGCACCCGGTTGTAGCTGACGACGGTGTCCCGCAGCGTGGTCGGGGTGCTGTAGACGGGCTGGTAGTCGTACAGGCCGCGGTTGCGGTAGTCCTGGCTGCCGCCCTGGTCGTTGGCACCCCAGCCCCAGCCGACGTCGATGCCGTCGTAGGTCAGGTTCGAGACGTCGTTGTGCGTGATCACGGTGTGCGTCGCGTAGGTCGAGAGGATGCCGGCCATCTCGCGGTAGTCCAGGGCGACCCGGCTCACCGTGTTGTACGAGATGGTGACGTCCTTGTTGAGCATCGCGGGGTTCGACGGGTGGTGGGCGTCGGGGCGCACGCCGCCGACGATCACGCCGCCGCCGGAGTTCTCGGTGAAGGTGTTGTGGTCCACGGTGATCGACGACGCTCCCAGGCCGACGCCGGAGGCGTGCGCGTTCGCGTCGTTGCCGATGCCGAGGGCCACCTGGCCGAGGTGGGTGAAGGTGTTGCCGCTGAAGGTGATCCCGGTGGCGGCGGAGACCTGGACCGCGGCCGGCGCCTGGGCCCAGCTGTTGCGGGCGCCTTCGAACTGGCGGCAGCCCGACTGGCAGGAGGTCAGGAAGTCGGCCGGCATCGACGCGGCGGCCGGGAGGAACGTGCCGGTCTGCTGGTTCGCGTACCCGACCGACGTGCTGGGCGTGAGCCAGGTGGTGTGCTCGAAGTTCAGGCCCTTGAAGGCGAGGCCGCGCACCGGGTTGTCGTAGCTGCCGCCGATCTGCAGCAGCGACTGCAGCCGCGGGAGCTCGACGTCGTGGCTGCCGGGGACCCAGCCGCCGGGTGCCTTGTAGTAGAGCTTCCCGGCCGACGGGTCGAGGTACCACTGGCCGGTGTTCTTCAGGAACGAGTAGGAGTTCTCGAGGAACAGCTGACCGCCGCCGAACGGCTTCGCGAGGGTGTCGTAGCCCCAGTTGTTGTTGTTCCACGCGGGCTGCTGCATGACGATCGACGTCCCGCTGATCCGGTCGACGGGGGAGTACCGGTCGGTGAAGGAGTTCTGGCTCTCCACCTCGATCCGGTTCTGCTGCGGCAGCGTGGCCAGGTAGTTCAGCGCCGGGTTGGTGATGGTCATCCCGCTCGTGGTGAACTGCAGGTCGTTGCGGGAGATGGTGATCCCGGCGCGCGGGGCCAGGGCGCCGTCGACGAACAGCTGCCGGGAATCGGCGCCCTGCGGCACGGACGCCACCCAGATGTTCTGGCCGGCGTCCTGCACCGACCAGCCGGTGACCTGCGTGCCGCCGGAGAGGACCGGCTTCTGGCCGGCGGCGGCCTGCCAGGTGACGGTGTGGCCGTTCTGCGCCGAGTCGGCGCTGGTGAACCGCAGCGGCGCGGAGAGCCGGTAGGTGCCGCCGGCGAGCTGCACCACGACGTCGTTGCCGGCCGCCGCCTGGGTGCGCGCCAGCTCCTGGGCCTTCGCCGGGGTGGCCACCGGCTGAGCGGGCGTGCCGGGATTCGTGTCGTTGCCGTCTGGGGCGACGGCGATGGTGACGGTCGCCGCGTGGGCGGACGGGGTGGCGAGCGCGGTCACCACGAGGGCGGTGAGGAGCGCGGCGGCGGTGCGCGACGGCATGACGGGCCTCTCCGGGACGGGGCTGGGCCCAACCGTCCACTGTGTACTGGAACCAGTGTCCGGCGGGCCGGGCCCGGGGCCGGCCGGCCCCCGGTCGACGGCGAACCGGGCAGGATGTGTACGACTCATCCGACACTGCGGAGGTCCGCCGGTTTTCGAAAGTTTCGAGGGTGCTCGGCGGGTTTTCCGTTGTGGTGTCGGTGATCCATGAGAACAGCGCGCCTGCCTGGCGTCAAGCAAGGATCAGGCCCATTGCTCCGTCCCGGTGCCGGTGATGTAATTTTCAGGCCGCCCTGACAAAGATTGACCGGGTGGCGGGTGAGCGAGGTAAGGTGCTGTCCGGAGTTGCTGAGTCATACTCATTGCGTGACCCGTGACGAGGAAGTAGCACCGCCTGTCCCGTACCGCCCCGGCTACGAAGTGGTGGCGGAGCAGATCCTGCGGCTGATCGCCGAACTGGAACTGCGGCCCGGTGACCGGATGCCGACCGAGAACGAGCTGGCGGCGCGGATGGGAACGAGCCGGACCATGGTGCGGGAGGCCGTCAAGATCCTCTCGGCCATCGGCCGGGTGCGAGCGCACAAAGGACGTGGGCTGTATGTCTCCGACGACGAGGGCATGCTCGGCGGGTCCCGCTGGGGCGCGTTCTTCCTGCCCGCCGATCTCGACCACGTCTACATGCTCTTCGAATTCCGCCGGATCCAGGAGACCGCGGCCAGCCGCCTGGCCGCGGCCAACGCCACCCCCGCCGAGCTGCGCTCGATCGAGGCCGCCGCCGAGACCTGCCGGCACGGCCACCTGACCGGGCAGTACTCGCTGTTCGACCGGGGCGACGACGACTTCCACGCCGGGATCGCCGCCGCGTCGCACAACCAGTTCCTCGTCGCGGCCGTGGGCGAGGCCCGCCGCCTGCAACGCCAGTCGAACATCATCGGGATGTCCGGCGCGATCGGCGGGCACGCGGCGGGCGCGGTCGACGAGCACGCCGCGATCTTCCGGGCGATCCGGGACGGCGATCCGGACGCGGCGGCCCACGCCGCCGGCGTCCACCTGGACAACACCCTGGAGGACTACCGCCGGGAGATCCAGCGCCGGCTCTTCGGCCGGTGACCGCACCCGTCAGACATTCCATTGTGGACCTTACTGCTCCCGGGATCTTCCCCGGCCCGGGAGGACGACGACGTCCGTAGACAGAGGGAGCCGTGTGATGCTGAAGAGAGCCCTGTTCGCCTCCGCCGTGATCGGAGCCGTGCTCGCGCTGGGGGTGAGCGGAACCGCGCAGGCCGCCCCGGCCGCCGCGGCCCCGGCCACCGCGGCCGCCGGCACCGCGGGCTGCGGGAAAGCACCCGGGCTGGCGAGCGGCAACCACACGATCTCCAGCGGCGGCCAGAACCGCAGCTACATCCTGCGGGTGCCGGCCAACTACGACAACAACCACTCCTACCGGCTGTTCGTGGGCCTCCACTGGCGGGGCGGCACGATGAACGACGTCGACTCGGGCGGCACCGACGGCTACAACTGGTCCTACTACGGGCTGCGCCGCCTGGCCGACAGCTCCGGCAACAACACGATTTTCGTGGCACCGCAGGGCAACGGCAACGGCTGGGCCAACCCGGGCGGCCAGGACGTCACCTTCATCGACGATCTGCTGCGGCAGGTCGAGGCCGCGTTGTGCGTCGACACCACGCAGGTCTTCGCCGGCGGCTTCAGCTACGGCGGCGCCATGAGCTACGCCCTCGCCTGCGCCCGGCCCACGGTGTTCCGCGCGGTCGCCGTGTACTCCGGGGCGAACCTCAGCGGCTGCAGCGGCGGTACCCAGCCGGTCGCCTACATCGGGATGCACGGCATCGCCGACAACGTCCTGCCCATCGCCTCCGGGCGCTCGCTGCGCGACCAGTTCGTGCGCAACAACGGCTGCACCCCGCAGAACCCGCCGGAGCCCGCCGCCGGCAGCCGGACCCACATCGTCACCGCCTACTCCGGTTGCCGGGCCGGGTACCCGGTCGTCTGGGGCGCCTTCGACGGCGGGCACGACCCGGGTCCGAAGGACGGCGGCGGCAGCGGCTGGCAGACGTGGACCTCGGGCGAGGTGTGGAAGTTCATCACGCAGTTCGGCACCAGCACCCCGCCGACGCCGCCGGTCCAGACCGGCGTGAACTACAAGCTGACGGCCCAGCACAGCAGCAAGCTCGTCGGGATCACCGGCGCCTCGACGGCGGCCGGCGCGCTCATCGAGCAGGAGTCGGCCAACGGCGGGCTCAGCCAGCAGTTCGACTTCGTCGACTCCGGTGACGGCTACTACCGGGTCCGGGCCCGCCACAGCGGGCTGGTGCTCCAGGCGGCGAACGCCAACAGTGGCGCGGACATCAGCCAGCAGGCCGACACCAACGCCACCGCGCAGCAGTGGCGGGTCGTCGACCAGGGCAGCGGCGCGGTGAGCCTGGTCAACCGGCTGAGCGGCCTGGCGCTGGACGTCTGGGGCGTGTCGACCGCCGACGGCGCCCGGATTTCCCAGTGGACGTTCACCGGGAACCCCAACCAGCGGTTCCAGCTCCAGCGTGCCTGAGCCCGTGACCGTCGCCGAACCGTCCGGGTTCCGGCCCACGCTGGCCGATGTCGCGCGGGCGGCCGGGGTGTCCATCGCCACGGCCTCCCGCGTGCTCAACGGCTTCCCGCGGGTGAGCCCGGAACGTCGCAAGCAGGTGGAGTCCGCGATGCTGGCGCTGGGCTACGCCCGGCAGCGGGCGGCGAAGGCGAGCAGCGCGCGGCACACCGGCTCGATCGCCCTGGTGGTGTGCGAGGAAGTGCCGCGGTTGTTCACCGACCCGTACTTCCCGCGGATCGCCGCGGGGGTCGGCCGGGAGCTGACCGCGGTGGGGGTGCAGCTGGTGCTGCTCACCGTGCCGGCGACCGACGACTACCAGTCGCCGGTGGTCCGGTACCTCGACGGCGGGCACGTCGACGGCGCGCTCGTCGTCGGCATGCACGGCCGCCGTCCGCTCGACCTGGACTGGCTCGGCATCCCGGTGGTGTTCGGCGGGCGGCCGGTCCAGGCGGCGGGCCGGGCGGGCCGGCTGCCGTACGTGGACGCCGACAACCAGGGCGGCGCCCGGCTGGCGACCCAGCGGCTGCTCGACGGCGGCCGCCAGACGGTGGCGACCGTGACCGGGCCGCAGGACATGACCGCGGGAGTGGACCGGCTGCTCGGCTACCGGCAGGCGATGATGCGGGCCGGCCGGTACGACGAGACGCTGGTGGTGTGCGGCGACTTCGGCCAGGCGTCCGGCGAGTACGCGACGTCCCGGCTGCTCACCCGCCGTCCCGACGTCGACGGCATCTTCGCGGCCTCGGACATGATGGCGGTCGGGGCGCTGCGCGCGCTTCGCCGCGCGGGCCGGCGGGTGCCCGACGACGTCGCCCTCGTCGGGTTCGACGACCTGCCGATCAGCAGCTGGACCGACCCGCCGCTCACCACCGTGCGCCAGCCGGTGGAGGAGATGGGCGCCCGGATGACCGCCGAGCTGCTGGCGATGATCGACGGCGCGGCCCCGCGCCGGTGCACCGTGCTCGACACCGAGCTGGTGCCGCGGAAGTCGGCCTGAGTCGATGTCCATTCGGGACTGAGGAGGAATCGTGCGCGTGTTCGTGGTGGTGGCCGCGATGCTGCTGACGGCGCTGTCCGTCGCCGCACCGGCTTCGGCGGCGGCGGCGCCCCTGGTGGGCGCGGCGTCGGGACGGTGCCTGAACGTCCGGGGCGGCAGTGACGCGCCCGGGACGGTGCTGGAGATCCAGGACTGCGGCGGCCAGGCCGGGCAGGCGTACGAGTTCACCGCGGCGGGGGAGCTGCGGACGCTGAACGGTACGCGCTGCGTCGACGCTTCCGGCAACGGGACGTCCCCCGGCACGGCCGCCATCATCTGGTCGTGCCACGGCGGGGCGAACCAGCAGTGGCGGCAGAACGCCGACGGGACGATCAGCGGTGTCCAATCAGGACTGTGCCTGGACGTGACCGGCGCGGGAACGGCCAACGGCACGGCGGTCGTCCTGTGGACCTGCCACGGCCAGGCGAACCAGCGCTGGAGCGGCGGGACGACCCCGCCGACGCCGTCCGGTACGGCGCCCTGTGACATCTACGCGTCCGGGGGCACGCCGTGCATCGCGGCGCACAGCACGGTCCGGGCGCTCTACGGCACCTACGCGGGCAACCTGTACCAGGTCCGGCGTTCGTCGGACAACACGACCAGGAACATCGCCGTCCGGGCGGCGGGTGGCACCGCCGACGCGAGCGTCCAGGATTCCTTCTGCTCCGGGACGACGTGTGTGATCACGGTGGTCTACGACCAGTCCGGGCGCGGGAACGACCTGTGGTACCAGGGCTCGACCGTGGTCCCGGGCTCGAGCCAGAGCAGCCCGGCGAAGGCGACGTCGGAGTCGCTCACGGTCGGCGGCGCGAAGGCGTACTCGCTGTACATCAACCCGGGCAACAGTTATTGGCGGGACGGGCACGCGACGGGGGTGCCGACCGGCAGCGCGCCCGAGGGCATGTACATGGTGACCAGCGGAACGCACGTCAACAGCGGCTGCTGCTTCGACTACGGCAACAGCGAAACGACCCGGAAGGCCGACGCGGCCGGCGCGATGGACGCGATCAACTTCGGGACGCAGTGCTGGTTCGGCGGGTGCCAGGGTTCGGGCCCGTGGGTGCAGGCCGACCTCGAGTGGGGCCTGTACCCGGGTGGTAGCCAGCAGTGGAACCCGAACCAGCGGGCGCTGCCGAGCAAGTTCGTGACGGCGATGCTGAAGAACAACGGCACGTCCCGCTTCGCGCTCAAGGGCAGCAACGCCCAGTCGGGCAACCTCACGACCATGTGGGACGGAGGCCTCCCGGGCGGCTACAGCCCGATGAAGAAGCAGGGCGCGATCATCCTGGGCAGCGGAGGGGACTGCTGCAAGCCCGGCGGCGGGGCCAACCTGAGCGCGGGCACGTTCTACGAGGGAGCAATGGTCGCGGGGTATCCGACGGACGCAACGGAGAACGCGGTACAGGCGAACGTGGTCGCCGCCGGCTACCGCTGAGCCGCTGGGGCGGACGGAAGGGGCTTCCCCCGCGGGCGACGCGGGGGAAGCCCCTTTTGGTGCGGGTGGGGTTCGGCATTGGCCGGCTGTGTTCTGCGCTCGCTGGCCGGGTGGGCGCTGGGTCGGTGCGGGTGGGCCGTGCCTTGGGCTCGCGGGCCAGGATCGGCGCTCGCCGGTGGGTTTGGTGCCCGCCGCCGCGTCCTGCGCGCGCCTGTCCACTGTGTGCTCGCCCGCCGCCTCGTACGTTGGCCGGCCGACCCGCGCGCTCGTCGGCCGCACCCTGTGCTCGCCGACCGGAGTCGATGCCCGCCGGCTGCACCCTCCACGCCGGGCGGCCGCCGCGGCCCGCCGCCTCGTGCGTTGGCCGGCCGAGCCGCCCGCCCGTCGGCCGCACCCTGCGCTCATGAGGCGGGCGCCGCTGCCCGCAGCCGAACGCCCCTTGCCTCGAGCGCCCGCCGCGCCCCGCGGCCCGGCCGGCGGCGAGCGCGCGGTCCGAGCGCCGAACCGGTTCGCCTCCATTCGGCCGATTGTCGGTGAATTGCCCGCAGCGTACCGTCCCTGGTGGTCGAACCGGTTCGATGACCTTCGACCCCTCCCGCACGTCCACCGCCAAAGGAGTCGACTGTGGACCTCTCGCGTCAGCGGCCGCGCGTCCGCCGTGGCTTGGCCGCCCTGTTCGTCACCGGCGCTCTGACCGGTGCCTCCGCCGTGGCCCTTCCCGCACCGGCGCACGCCGCGGACGAGTCGGTCTCCGTCGACTTCTCCGCCGTCGGCGCGGCACCCACCTACCGGGCTTCCGGCTGGATCTACGGCATGACCGAGAACGCGTCGGCGCCGCCCGACCACTTCTTCCGGGACGTGCGCTTCCAGGCGATGCGGGCCGGCGGCGCCCAGCTCGACAGCCCGGGCGGGTGGGTGTCGGGCAAGTACGACCGGCGGTGGAACGCCACCCGCGCCCAGCTCCTGCGCACCCGCTCGCTCGGCGGCCAGTTCGTCCTGCTGGTGCACGACCTCTGGGGCGCCGACGGCTACCCGATCTCACGGTTCCCCGGCGACAACGGCGACTGGTCCGACTACGACGCCTTCCTCACCCGCCTGATCAACGACGTGCGCGCGACCGGCGCCCCGGTCGAGTGGGACCTCTGGAACGAACCCAACATCACGCTGTTCTGGAACCGCCCGCAGAGCCAGTACTTCGCCATGTGGCAGCGCGCGTACCAGCGCATCCGGGCGGCCTTCCCGGCACACGCCATCGTCGGGCCCAGCCTCGCCGGGGTTCCGTCCACCTCGGCAAGCTGGTGGACGCAGTACCTCGACTTCGTGCGCGGCTCGAACACGGTGCCCGACATCATCAGCTGGCACTCCCTGCCGGGGGATCCGGTGGCGAACGTCGCCGCCGCCGACGCGTCACTCGGCTCGCGGGGCATCCCGCACCCGCGGCCCTACCAGATCAACGAATACGGGGCTTCCAACGAGCAGAACCCCGGTGACGGCGCCTGGTACATCGCCCGGCTCGAGCGGGCCGGCGCCGACGGGCTGCGCGCCAACTGGGCCGGCGGCGGGAACCTGCACAACGACCTCGCGAACCTGCTCGTCCGCAACTCCGCGGGCCGGTACCTGCCCAAGGGCGAATGGTGGGCCTACCGCTTCTACGGCTCGCAGACCGGCCAAATCGTGGCCTCGAAGCCGAGCCAGGCCTACGACCCGTTCGCCACGAAGACGGCCGGGGTGGCGAAGGTCCTCGTCGGCGGCGGTGGCACGACCGGGAACGTCTCGGTCGCCCTGCAGCGCCTGGACACCACCTCCGGCATCGTCCAGAACAACCAGGTGCGAGTCGTCGTCCAGCAGATCCCGTTCACCGGCGGCGCCGCGGTGCAGAGCCCGGTGACCATCCGGGATTCCGTGGCCACGGTTTCCGGCAACACCGTGACCGTCGGCATTCCGCACACGACCGTCGACGACGCCCTCAGCATCACCCTGCTGCCGCCGTCGGACGGCAGCTTCCAGACCGTCGCCGTAGCCCAGCACTCCCAGCAGTGCCTGGACAACACCGACCTCGGCACCGCGGACGGCAACCGGCAGCAGCAGGACTTCTGCGAGGGCGGCGACCAGCAGCAGTGGACCTTCCGCCCGGTTTCCGGGGTGGCGGGTACCTACACCGTCGTCAACCGGCAGAGCGGCAAGTGCCTCGAGGTCGCCGGAGCCTCGGCCGACGACGGTGCCGCCGTCCAGCAGCGGACCTGCACCGACGGCGCCACCAACCAGCAGTTCTCACCGCGCCGGGTCACCTACGGCGGCAACGACGCCCACGACTACCAGCTCGTCGCCCGGCACAGCGGCAAGTGCGTCGACGTCAGCGGGGTGTCCACGGCCGCCCGCGGCGCGGTGATCCAGTGGACGTGCAAGCCGGTCACCCAGAACAGCCCGCTCAACCAGACCTGGCGGCTGTGGGGCCGGGGACCGGCCTGACACTTCAGGCCCCGGGCCGGTTGCCGGTCGGGATCGTGATGGGCGTGCTCGTCGGCGACGTGCCCTTATTGAGGAACAGCATGGCGAGCGCGCGGATGAACTGGTCGAAGAGGAAGAACCCGGCCGGGGCGATGGGCAGGAGGCCCTCCCGGAAGGCGATGTACGCGGGCCACCCGGTGCGGATCAGGGTGGCCGCCGCGTAGTCGCGCGGCAGGCCGAGCCAGTCGCCGACCTCGTTGCTGAGCACGTACCGCACGAACTCGTTCAGGAAGCCGCGGGTGACGCCGAGGTCGATCTGGGCGGTCAGCCCGAGCAGGTCCGCGGCGAGCTCCTTGCCTTCGGGCGTCGGAGCGAGCAACGGGGTCAGCACCTGGGCCGACTGCGCGTCCGCCGCGGCCCAGGTCTGCGGGATGAACTCGTCCCGCACGCCGAGCAGGTGGATGGCGACCTGCCACTGGTGCAGGAAGGCGTCCTCGTCCGCGGCCGACATCGGGACGTGCCACTCGCGCAGCTTCCGGTGCACGAAGGTGCCGAGGCTGTGGAAGGTGACCAGGATGTCGCCGTTGCTGATCGGGACCCGCTCGTCGGCGACGGCCCGCCAGTGCGCCGACTGCGGCAGCAGGTGGCGCACCGCGGCGTGCACCATGCGCGTCTTGTTGGCCGTGACGACGAACTGGCCCGAGGGCTCGAACGCGCCGGCTTCGCTCAGGTCGTAGCCGAAGGTGAACGTCTTCGCCGCGCGGTCCTGCATGTCGGCGCCCCCCGCGGACCAGTAGACCGACCGGGCCTCCCGCGGGATGACCGTGCTCATGATGCCGCTGCCCAGGCCGTAGAGCATGAAGAGATAGGTGTCCTTGCGCCGGTTGAAGTCGGCGGCGCGGCGCAGCTTGGTGGGGTCGGCCCAGGAAGGCAGCCGGTTGACCCGCTGGAGCCAGGCCGCGAGGTCGGCGGGCAGGCCGGCGGGCAGCGGGTCGTCGTTGTCCACCCACGACCGCAGCGCGGTGTTGACCGCGGGCACCCGGCCGCCGTCGACGAGCCCCGCCATCAGGGTGTCGACCTCGTCGTCCCACACCCACCAGGGATCGGCGCCCGCCGTGGTCGAGCCCCAGGCCGGGACGGCGCTCGCCGCGCTCGCCAGACCCAGCGCGACACCGAGGGAGAGAACGTTCCTCCTGCTGAGATTGCTCATTCACTTACCTAGCTTCCTTGATAGGTAATGGGCTCTTCGAGAGGAGATTCCTGATTAACATAGAAGGTGACTCGCGGGTCGGCAAGACCCGGCCGGCCTGTGGTTGACTGGCACGTATGGCCCGACTTCCGCAGACCCCAGCCCGGTGACCGCCGAGCCGGCCGCGGCCGTCCGGCCCCGCAACCGCAGGCAGCTCATCGTCGAGGCGGGCGCGGCGGTGTTCAGCGAGCGCGGCTACCACGCGGCGTCGATGGAGGAGATCGCGGCGCGCGTGGGCATCACCGCGGCGGCGCTGTACCGGCACTTCCCGAACAAGTACGCGCTGTTCGCCGAGTGCGCGAACGTGATGGCGGACCGGCTCGTGGAGGCCCTCGCCGACGTGCCCCCGGACGCGTCGGCGGCCGAGATCTTCGCCGCCGTCACCCGGGTCACCGTCGCCCACCGGGAGACCGGCGGCGTGTACCGCTGGGAGGCCCGGTACCTCGAGCGCGACGACCGCCGGCTGCTCGCGGCCAAGTTCGCGCACGTCGTCGAGCGCGTCGCGGCGGCCGTGCGGCGCGAGCACCCGTGGCCGGGCGAGCACCTGCGGGCCGTGGGGGCGCTGGGGGCCATCGGGTCGGTCACGACGCACCACAACGCGATCGGCCGGCGCCGGGTGGGGGAGCTGCTGCAGGCGGCCGCCCTGCGCGTGGCTGCCACCGACCCCGCCGCGACGCCCGCGCCGGCGGTGGAGATCCCCGCTCCGCCGGTGCCCCGGACACGGCGTTCGGAGATCCTCGCGGCCGCCGTCCCGCTGTTCGAACGCGACGGGTTCGCCACCGTGACCAACGGCCGGATCGCCGAAGCGGTCGGGCTGGTGCCGTCGGCGTTGTACCGCTACTTCCCGGGCAAGGCCGACATCCTGGCGGCGGCGTGCCTGCAGGCCGCGGCCCTGCTGGCCCAGGCGGTCGAGCACAACCTGCGCGGGGTGACCGGCCCGCACGAGGCCCTGAACGCCCTGACGGCAACGTACGTGGCGTACAGCTTCGAGCACAGCGCCCTCAACAGCGTGGCCAACGCGGAAATCGCCGGCTTGCCGGACGCGCTGCGCCGGCCTCTGGTCGCGGCGCAGCGCGAGCACATCGCGGTGTGGGAGCAGCAGTTGTGCGCGGCCCGCCCGGACCTCGACCCGCGTCAGGCCCGGGTGCTGGTGCACGCCGGGTTCGGCGTGGTGGTCGAAGCCGGCCGCCGGCTGCGGTGGGCAGACCGCCCGGAGCACCGGGCCGCGGTGGCCGCGTTGCTGGTGCGCGCGCTCGGCCGGTGACGCCTCAGGCCTTGGTCTCGCACCGCACCTGCGGCGCGGCCTCGGTCCCGGACGCCACGCAGTCGACGACCCGGCCGGGCCCGGGCACGGGGTAGCCGAAGAAGATCGGCCCGTCGCCGTCCGCGCCGGCCGAGAACTTGACGACCGTGTGCTGCCGGTTCCCGTTGCCGTGCAACGTCTTCGAGTAGTACGTCGTGTGCGGTCCGATGGCGGTGCTGATGCCGTCGCCGTCGTCGTCCACTTCGTGCACGTTGAGCACGTAGTCCCCGGTGGTGTACTTGCCTTCGCCTTCGTGCCCGGCGTCGGCGGGCGTGGCACCGGTGATTTCGGGCGAGACGGGATCCGCGGCGGTGGCGATGACGGTGGCTCCGACCCCGACCACCGCCACCCCGGCCACGGCCGCGGCGACGACGATGCGCTTGGCGGTGAACTTCATGGGCCCCTCCTCCCCGCCTGGTGATCAAGCTAGGGGAGGGAACGCGCTGGTCGCCTCGTCCGAAGGGGCGGTTCGGGGGTGGGTGCCTCGTCCTTTCGGCCGATGTTCGGCGTGCAGCACCTCAGGGCAGGCCGCCGGTACTTCGAGTTCGCCGACCGGATCGGCGAAGCCGCGGTGCTCGGGCGGCTCTCGAGGGGGCTACGGGTTCGTCCCGGCGCGCCCGGGCGGCCTGAGCCGCGTCACGACCGCGCTCGCCGCCACACCGCGAGCGCTGTCGCGGCCAGAGCGCCTCCCGCGGCGGCGACCACGCCGTGGTGCCGGCTCGCCCACAGCTGCGCGCTCCTCGGCGTCGCCTGGCCGTCGAACTGGCCGTGCGCACCGAAATCCCGCCCGCGGTCGGCCGGCGACCACAGGTTCTCCGGCTGGTCCGGCGGCTTCTTCGCGCCCGTCTGCTGGGACCGGTAGCCGGTCCGGGCGAGGTACCGGTCGAGGACACCCGGCGCGACGGCGTTCGCGATCAGCGTGCCGACCGTGCTCCCGCCGACCCAGTACTCCCGGCGGCGCGGGTGGTCGGCGGCGTGCAGCACCGCGCGGGCGGCGACCTCCGGCTGATAGATCGGCGGCACCGGCTGGGCCTGGTGCGGCAGCTTGGACCGGACCCACGAGAACTGCGGCGTGTTGACCGCCGGCAGCTGCACCATCGTCGTGCGGACGTGGCTGCCGTCGTGCAGGAGCTCGCAGCGCAGGGCTTCGTTGAAGCCCTGGATCGCGTGCTTCGCGCCGCAATACGCGCTCTGCAGGGGGATCCCGCGGTACGCCAGCGCCGAGCCGACCTGCACGATCGTGCCGTGGTCGCGCGGCTTCATCCGGTGCAGGGCGGCCATCGTGCCGTGGACGTAGCCGAGGTAGCTCACTTCGGTGACGCGGCGGAATTCGTCCGGTCCGATCTCGCCGAACGGCGCGAACACCGACGTGAAGGCCACGTTGACCCACACATCGATCGGCCCCAGCTCCCGCTCGGCCCGCGTGGCCGCGGCATCGACCCGGCCGAAGTCGGCGACGTCGGTGGGGATCGCCAGGGCCGTCCCGCCGGCCTTGGTGACGTCTTCCGCGGCGGCTTCGAGCCCCTGCTCACCGCGGGCCAGCAGGGCGACCCGGGCGCGGCGGGCGCCGAACGCCCGCGCGACCGCACGGCCGATCCCGCCGCTGGCTCCGGTCACGACGACGACCTGGTTCATGATGTCCTCCGTTTCCCGGTACGAGCCCAGACGGCCGCGCCGGCCGCGCTGGCGAGCGCCGCAGCCCGCCACCGCGGGGCGACGACGGCCAAGCCGAGCATGCTCACCCCGTGCGCGACATCGACCGCCCAGCCTCGGCGGGCGACGAGCCCGCCGGGCCGCCGCAGGACGGCCGCGGCCTGGGCGAGGTGCCGGATGCCCAGCGCCAGTGCGACTTTCCGCGGGACCGGCAGGGAGCGTGACAGCACCACGAGCCCGCCGCCCCACACAGCGCGGGCCACCGCGACCCGGCGAGTCACCGGCCCACCGCGATTCCGGTCGCGGCGGCGCCGAGCCGCTGCCACCAGCCCTTGCGTCCACCGGCGTGCCCAGCCACCGCGCCCTCGCGTGTCATCGGGCCCACCGCGATTCCGGTCGCCGCGGCCACCGCCGGCCGCTTCCGCCGCGGGGCTGCGCCGGTCGCGCCGCCCGCGACCCCGGGCGCCCGTGGATCCCGCCGGCTTCGGCGGGCACGACGACGATCGTGGTGGCGTCCCAGGCCGGGGTGCCGTCGGCCTCGGGCGCGGGGGTCGGCACCCGGTAGGCCCGGGCGCCGACCCGCTCGATCGTGGTCACCGGTTCTTCCCGGGCAGGAACTCCTGGAGCTTCGTCTTGACGCCCTGGGCGACCAGGTGCAGCGCGTCGGGGTCGCCCTTGAGGACGGCCTGGGCGGCCGACTTCACCTGCTCGAAGGTGGCGTGCGGCGGGATCGGCGGGACGTCCGGGTCGCAGCGGACGTCCAGCACGGCCGGCTTGCCGGCGCTGAGCGCGGTGTCCCAGGCCGAGGCGAGCTGGTCCGGCTTGTCGACCGTGACGGCCGTGAGCCCGAGGGACAGGGCGAAGCCGGCGTAGTCGACGTCCGGCAGGGTCTGGGACTCCTCGAACTTCGGGGCGCCGCCCATCGCGCGCAGCTCCCAAGTGACCTGGTTGAGGTCGTTGTTGTGGAACACGCAGATCACGCAGCGCGGGTCGCTCCAGAGGTGCTGGTAGCGCGCGATGGTGATCAGCTCGGCGAGGCCGTTCATCTGCATGGCGCCGTCGCCGACGAGGGCGATCACCGGCCGGTCGGGGTGGGCGAACTTGGCCCCGATGGCGTACGGCACGCCGGGGCCCATCGTCGCCAGTGTCCCGGACAGCGAGCCGCGGATGTCGCCGCGGATGCGCAGGTTGCGGGCGTACCAGTTGGTGGACGAGCCGGAGTCCGCGGTGACGATGGCGTTCTCGGGGATCCGCTTCGACAGCTCGGAGACGATGGCCATCGGGTTGACCGGGTCGGCGTCGACGGCGGCTTCCTTCTCGACCGTGTCCCACCAGGAGGCGACGTTCTTCTCGATCGTCTCGCGCCACGAGCGGTCCGGCTTGCTCGCCAGCTTCGGCAGCAGCGCGCGCAGCGTGGCCGCGCTGTCGCCGACGAGGTTGACCTCGGTCGGGTAGCGCATCCCGATGAGCCGGCCGTCGAGGTCGATCTGCACCGCGCGCGCCTGCCCGAAGTCCGGCAGGAACTGGCTGTACGGGAAGTTCGAGCCGACGATCAGCAGCGTGTCGCAGTCCCGCATCATCTCGTAGCTCGGCCGGGTGCCGAGCAGCCCGATCGAGCCGGTCACCCACGGCAGGTCGTCGGGGAGGACGTCCTTGCCCAGCAACGCCTTCGCGACGCCGGCGCCGGTGACCTCGGCGACCTGGCGGACCTCCTCGGCCGCGCCGCGCGCGCCCTGCCCGACCAGGATGGCGACCTTCTCCCCGGCGTTCAGCACCTCGGCGGCGGCGTCGATGTCCGGCTCCGCGGGCACCGGCCGCGACCACGCCGTGCTCGGCGGGCTGGAGGGCACCTGCTTGAACGCGTGCTGCGGCGGAGAGTACGCCTCCTCCTGCAGGTCCGCGGGGATGATCAGGGCGGTCGGGCAGCGGGACGACTGGGCCGTCCGGATCGCCCGGTCGAGGGCGTTCGGCAGCTGCTCGGCCACGTTGACCTCGACGAGGTATTCGCTCGCGACGTCCTTGTAGAGCGCCTGCAGGTCGACCTCCTGCTGGTAGGACCCGCCCATCGCGCTGCGCGCGGTCTGCCCGACGATCGCGACCACCGGGACGTGGTCGAGCTTGGCGTCGTAGAGGCCGTTGAGCAGGTGGATCGCGCCCGGGCCCGAGGTGGCCATGCAGACGCCGACCTTCCCGCTGAACTTCGCGTAGCCGACGGCCGCGAAGGCCGCCATCTCCTCGTGCCGGGCCTGCACGAAGCGGGGCTGGTCGTCCGCCTTGCCGAACGAGGCGACGAGCCCGTTGATGCCGTCGCCCGGATAGGCGAAGACCTGGTCCACGCCCCACTCACGCAGGCGCTGGAGCAGGTAGTCACCGACTGTCTGGCTCATGAGTACTCCCTTTGGCGTGCGGTGCCGCTTCGGCGAGCGCCTCGGCCGGGCACCACCCGCCGCAGCTCGGCGACGGCCTCGCCGGCGCGGACGCCTTCTTTCGTGCTCGCCGTCGGCGCTCACGAATCGCTGTACCCGCTTTCGCCGTCTATCATACTTGCGTGACGCAAACGTGGGTGGAGCAGGACGGGACCGACGCGGCCTTGGCGGCGCTGCGGGCGATGGTGCTGATCGCCGACTTGACCGTCGAGCGGAACACCGAACAGCTGACGCTGACCCAGTTCCGCGTGCTGCGGGTGGTGGTCGACCGGACCCCGGTCACCCTGGGCCGGGTGGCGCGTGAACTGGCCATGAACCCGTCTTCGATCACCCGGGCGTGTGACCGGCTGGTCGCGCTGAACCTGCTGGAAAAGGCCCCCAACCCGTTGAACCGGCGCGAGACGCTGCTCGCCCCGGCCGGGCCGGGACGCCACCTGGTCGACCGCGTCGACCGCGACCGCCGCCGGGTGCTGGCGGACGTCCTGCACCGGCTCGACCCGCCGGCGCGCGCGGCCGCGATCGCCGCGTTCGAGAGGTTTGCCAGAGCGGTCGAAGCGGACGAATCGGATTCGCGTTCATTATTGCGTCGCGCAAATTAAATATGCCTGGACGGTGTTTGTCCGTGGTGTTCGCGGGTACCCGGGCGGCCACCAGGTCGTGATCGGAGGTTCTTGCGGTGGGAAAGCGTGACGGGATCACCGAGCCCTGGGGGACCAGAACGCCGTACGGGCCGGGGGAGCCGTGGCCGGTGCGGGTGGACAGCCACCTCGCCGACGGGGTGCGGCCGGCGGACGTCGACCGCTGGGTCCGCAGCGCCGCGGTGCTGCACTCCAACGGCGACGGCCTCGACATCGCGGTGAAGGACGGCCGGATCGCCGGCGTCCGCGGCCGCGCGGACGACCGCGTCAACCACGGCCGCCTCGACCCGAAGGACCTCTTCGGCTGGCAGGCGAACTCGTCGCCGGACCGGCTGACGACGCCACTGGTGCGCAGGAACGGCGAGCTCGTCGAGGCTTCTTGGGACGAAGCGATGGACCTGGTCGTCTCGCGCAGCAAGGAACTCCTGGACGACCAGGGCCCGGGCGCGCTCGGCTTCTACACCAGCGGCCAGCTGTTCGCCGAGGAGTACTACACGCTCGCCGCGATCGCCCGCGGCGGCCTCGGCACCAACCACCTCGACGGCAACACCCGGCTCTGCACGGCGACCGCGGCCGCGGCGCTGAAGGAGTCCTTCGGCTGCGACGGCCAGCCGGCGTCCTACGCGGACGTCGACCACGCCGACGTCATCGCCCTCTTCGGGCACAACATGGCCGAAACGCAGGCCGTCCTGTGGTCGCGCGTGCTCGACCGGCTCGCCGGGCCGAACCCGCCCGCGGTGCTGTGCGTCGACCCGCGCGACACCCCGGTCGCCCGGGCCGCGACGCTGCACCTGGCGCCGCTGCCCGGGACCAACGTCGCCCTGATGAACGGGCTGCTGCACGAGATCATCGAGCACGGCTGGGTCGATCGGGAGTACGTCGACCGTTGCACGGTCGGCTACGACGACCTCGCGGCGATGGTCGCGGACTACCCGCCCGAGCGCGCCGCCGAGATCAGCGGTGTCGACGCCCGGCAGATCCGCGAAGCCGCCCGGCTGCTCGGCTCGGCGGAGCGGCTGCTGTGCACGGTGCTGCAGGGGTTCTACCAGTCGCACCAGGCTTCCGCGGCCGCCGTGCAGGTCAACAACCTCGTGCTGCTGCGCGGCATGCTGGGCAAGCCCGGCGCCGGGGTGCTGCAGATGAACGGCCAGCCCACCGCCGAGAACACCCGCGAATGCGGCGCCGACGGTGACCTGACCGGGTTCCGCAATTGGGCCAACGACGCGCACGTGGCCGAGCTGGCGACGCTGTGGAACGTCGACACCGGCAAGATCCCGCACTACGGGCCGCCGACGCACCTCATGCAGATGCTGCGCTACGCCGAGACCGGCACCCTGCGGTTTCTGTGGGTTTCGGCCACCAACCCGGCGGTGTCGCTGCCGGAGCTGCACCGCATCCGGTCCATTCTGGACTCTTCGCGGCTGTTCCTGGTCGTGCAGGACGCGTTCCGCACCGAGACCACGGAGTTCGCCGACGTCGTGCTGCCCGCGGCGATCTGGGGCGAGAAGACCGGCACGTTCACCAACGCCGACCGCACGGTGCACCTGTCGGACAAGGCGGTCGACCCACCCGGGCAGGCGCGTCCCGACCTGGACATCTTCCTCGACTACGCGCGGCGGATGGACTTCCGGGGCAACGACGGCGAGCCGTTCCCGCAGTGGCACGACGCCGAAACGGCGTTCGAGGCGTGGAAGCGCGCGTCCGCGGGACGGCCGTGTGACTACAGCGGCTTGAGCTACGCGAAGCTGCGTTCGGTCAGCGGCATCCAGTGGCCGTGCACTTCGGACAGTCCTGAGGGGACTGAACGGCTCTATGCCGGCGGAAAGTTCTTCGCCCAGCCTGATTACTGCGAGAGCTACGGCCGCGACCTCGTCACCGGGGCGCCGATGGAGCCTGCCGAGTACCGGGCGATGAACCCGGACGGGAAGGCCATGTTCAAGGCCGCCGAGTACGTCCCGCCGCACGAAACGCCGGACGAGGACCACCCGTTCTTCCTGGTCAACGGCCGGACGATCGTCCACTTCCACACCCGCACGAAGACCGGCCGGGCCCCGGAGCTGCGCGCGGCGGCACCGGAGGTGTGGCTCGAGGTGTCCGCGCGGGACGCCGAAGCCGCCGGGCTGGCCGAAGGCGACCTCGCCGAGGTTTCGACACCCCGAGGGGCGGTCCGCGCCCGGGTCCGGGTCGGCGGCATCCGCGACGGCGTGCTGTTCCTGCCGTTCCACTACGGCTACTGGGACGTCGAGCACCCGGCGGGCAAGGACGGTGACCGCGCGGCCAACGAGCTGACCTTCACCGACTGGGACCCGGTGTCCAAGCAGCCGCTGTTCAAGACGGCCGCGGCCGCACTGCGCAAGATGTCCGCCGTCGCGGCCCCGCGGCCGGAGCCGGTGCCCGCGGCGGTGGACGAGGAGGTCGCCGGATGAAATTCGGACTGGTGCTGCGCGAACTGCACCGCGCGGAGACGCACCTGGCCAAGGACCTGCTGAAGACGTCGGACCGGCACCACGCGGAACACGAGGTCCACCACGTCGCCCGCGACCTGGCGGCCTGGTCGGCGGCGCACGTCCGCGACATCGCCCGCGCCGGCCGCGCGCACGACCTGGACCTGGGGGAGGACGTCCCCGGCCCGGGCCCGCTGCAGCCGCTGCGGACGGCACTGGCCGAGCTGGGCGGCCGCCGTCCGGAGCCGGGCTTGCTCCTGCTGGCCGACCTGCGCCGCCTCCACCGCCGCGCGGCGGGCGTGTCGCTGGATTGGGAGCTGCTCGCCCAGAGCGCCCAGGCGGCGAAGGACGCCGAGCTGCTGGAGCTGGCCACCCGGTGCCACCCGCAGACACTGCGGCAGCTGAAGTGGACGAACGCGATGCTGAAGGTGCTCTCGCCGCAGATCCTGACCAGCTAGATCAGCCGCTCGCCGGGCGGGGCTCGTCGAGGAAGACGGCGACGACCTGCACCTGCGCCGGCCCCGCGGCCCGGAGCTCCACGGGGATGCGGCCGTGGGCGCTGTGGGAGGCGCGGCGGCTGGTGCACGAGCAGGGTGAAGGCGGGGTGACCCGTCACCCCGCCTTGGCCCGGCGTTCCCGCAGGAACGCCAGCGGGTTGTCACCCAGGCTTTCGATGGCGCGCCGGCGGATGACCGTGCTGACCGCCGTCATCCCGACGCCCCAGACCGCGACCACGACGACCACCGCGGGCGCCGGCAGGATCCGGGTGAGCTGGGCGAGGTTCACCGTCACCACGAGGGCCGCGATCCGCCCCGCCCGCTGGTACCAGCGGCCGGGCTCGGCGGAGAACACGCGGGTGCCGGCGATGTAGACCGTCAGGCCCGAGGTGAGCAGCCAGGCCGCCGCGGCCGGCGGGGACTCGTGCAGCGACAGGTTCAGCCCCGCCGCGACGAGCAGCAGCGCGAAGGCCGGGGTCAGGTGGCCGCCCGCGTACAGCGAATAGGCGAGCATGGGATTGCCGCCGGAGAGGCCGAGCATCTTCTCGGACAGCTCTGCGGCCGAGGTGAAGTACAGCCACCACAACGCGCCGGCGAGCACCAGACCGCCGACCATGGCGGCCCAGTAGGCGAAGTCGTCGGCGGGGCGTTCGAGCGCGGCGGTGCCGACGGTGATCACCAGCTCGCCGAGCAGCAGGATCATGAACAGCCCGAAGCGTTCGGCGAGGTGGGCGGAGTCGACGGCCAGGTTCGGGTCGCGGGGCCCGTCGAACATCGCCTGCCGCCGCTGCCGGGCGGTCGTCCGCTCCCCGCGGTGCCGGCGCCGGCCGCCCAGGAGCAGGAAGCCGGCCTCCTGGATCAGCGCGAACGCCCACAGCCCCCAGCCGTTGGGCACCACCGCCGAGGCCGCGAACAGGACCGCGGACACCGCGTAGCCCGTGCTGATCCGGCGCTGGTCGAGCCCGGGCCGGACCGGCCACCGGTGGGCGGCCGCGAGGATCACGCGGACGCCGGCCATCGCCGCGACGAAGATCGCGGGATGCCCGTCGAAGACGTGGTGCACCTGGGTGGCGGCGATCGCGCACGGGATGGTCCCGGCGAGCACGAACAGCCGGTCGGCCGCGCGGCTGTCGTCCCCGCGGCGGTTGTAGAGCACGGCGAAGCCGATCCAGGTCCACCACAGCGTGGCGAACAGCCCCAGCGCGCCGGCGATGCGCGCCCAGTGCGGGTCGGCCACGATGCTGTGCGCCACCTGGCCCACCGCGAACACGAAGACCAGGTCGAAGTACAGCTCCACCCAGCCGACCCGCTTGCCGTGCGCGGTGGCGGCGCCGGCCCCCTCGTCCACATCGGTCACGGCCGGGATTCTGCCGCACCCCGCGGCCGCGGCTCCCGGCCGGGCGCGGCGGGAATTAATAACACACCATTCCGGCAGAGATCGAATTGATCGCGGCGACTGCTGTGGGTAATTCTGCCGTCAGCGGGAAAGTACACGTTGTTTACTGATCGGTAGGCCTCGGAGCTGCGCGAATGTGCTTGAACGGTGTGCAAGCAGCGACCGTCGGAACACGATCCGTGAGCCGCGGAAACAATTCGAGCGCCGCGTTCCGAAACGCCGCTTCGAGGGTTGACAAGGGCGTCGGCCGTGATGTCTTCTGCTGGTCGGCCTGATCAACGCCACCTCCTCCCTGGGGTTCTCCGTCCTGTCCGAGTTCGACATCAGCCGTGCCGCGGCTGGGAATCGAGCGGTTCCGCCATGCACGAAAGCAGAGCCACGCCCCGCCTTCCGGCGGACGCCGCGTGGTGGCCGGCGCACTGGAGCGTCCGCACCAAGATCAGCGTCGTGCTGCTGCTGCCGGTCCTGGTCGCGGTGGCGCTCGCGGAAATCCGGATCCAGGGCGAACTCGACCGGGCCACCGAGCTCACCGCGGCCCGCGACCGGCTGCCCGTGCTGCGCGACACGATCGACCTGACGGCGTCGCTGGGCGAGGAGATGGTCGCCGCGGTCGCGGTCCCGGCCGGCGCGCCGGACTCGCTGACCGCGAACGTCGACGCGAAGGTGGCGGCGGTCCAGCGCGACGCCGGCTACGCGCCGCTGCCCGGGGACACCGGCCGCGCGCTGAACACCGCGCTGGGCAAGCTCGCCGGGATCCGCGCGGCCGGCGCCGGTGGGGGCGACGTCCGCACGAAAGCCGCCGGCTACAACGACATCATCGCCACCCTCGGCGACCTGGTGCCCGCGATCGTCCCGGCCGACGCCGCCAGCGCGGAGACCACCCGGCTGCTGGTGCACCTGCGCGGCGAGCTGGCCACCGAAGAGACCTACCGGCGGGCCGCGCAGAACAGCCCGGACGACGCTTCGCTGCGCCCGGCCGTCATCCAGACCGCCGCCGAGCAGGAAGTCCTCGCCGAACAGGCGGAGCACCAGCTGACCGGCGACCGGCTGGCCAAGTTCACCGCGGCCACCGACGCCGCCGACGGCAGGCTCGACGCCCTGCAGGAGCCCGGCGACCGCCCGCTCGCGGCGCTGCTGCCCTCGATCACCGCCGAGGCCGCCACGGTGACCGGCGTGCTCAACGACGTCGCGGCGCAGCTGGCGACGAACGTGTCGGAGGCCGCCGACGACGCCCGCGCGGACTCGCTGCGCGACACGGCCTTGGTGCTCGGGGCGCTGCTCGGCGCGCTCGCGATCGCGCTGCTGGTGGTGCGGTCGCTGGTCACGCCGGTGCGGCGGCTGCGCGCGGCGGCCCTGCGCGCGGCGAACGACCAGCTCCCGGAGACCGTCCGGCAGATCCGCGAGGGTCAGGAAGTCGACTGGCGCGCGGTGCCCGATTCCGGCGTCCGGACCGACGAGGAGATCGGGCAGCTGGCCCGGGCGTTCGACGACATGCACCGCCAGGCGGTCCGCCTCGCCGTCGAGCAGGCCGAGCTGCGCCAGCAGGTCAGCGAGATGTTCATGACGCTGTCGCGGCGGAGCCAGTCGCTGGTGGAGCAGCAGCTGTCGATCATCGAAGACCTCGAGGCCGGGGAGCAGAACCCCCGGCGGCTCGACGAGCTGTTCCGGATCGACCACATCGCGACCCGCCTGCGCCGCAACGGCGAGAACCTGCACGTCCTGGCGGGCGGGCGGCCGGTCCGCCACGGCCGCGAACCGGTGCCGACCCGCGACCTCCTGCGCGCGGCGACGTCGGAGGTCAAGGACTACCGCAGGGTGGCACTGGGCAACGCGCCGCGCAGCTCGGTCCAGCCCGAGGCGGCGGCGGACGTGGTGCACATCCTGGCGGAGCTGCTGGAGAACGCGACGCGCTTCTCGCCGCCGGAGCACAAGGTGGCGCTGACGGCCGACCGCGGCGCCGACGGCGGCCTGCTCATCGAGGTGGTCGACCAGGGCCTGGGCATGACCCCGGAGGAGCTGGCCACGGTGAACGACCGCCTGGCGGCGGCCGGCACGGTCGGCCCGGAGACGACCCGCCGCATGGGGCTGTTCGTGGTGGGCCGGCTGGCGGCCCTGCACGGGGTGACGGTGCGGCTGAGGTCGACCGGAACGGCGGCCCGCCACGCCGGGGTGACGGCGAGCGTCCACGTCCCGGGCGCGCTGGTGATCGCGGACCTGGCCCGCCCGATCGGCGCGGGCCGCCTGGTCCCGGCGGGCCGCAACGGCCACCCGCGCCCGCCGGTGGTCCCGGCCCAGGCTTCGACGCCGATCTTCGAGCAGGTGGTGACGAGCTGGTTCACCGAGCCACCGGCCAAGCCGGTGGCCCGCCGGAACGGGAAGCCCGGGCCGGTGGAGTGGCCGGCCGTGGGGTCGGCGGCGGAGCTGCCTGCGGCTTCGGCGGTGGAGGGGGAGCTTGGGTCTCCGGTCGCGCGCCGGGCATCGGCGGCGGAGCTGCCTGTGGCTTCGGCGGTGGAGGGGGATCTTGGGTCTCCGGTGGCGCGCCGGGCATCGGCGGCTGAGTTGGCTGCGGCTTCGGCGGTGGAGGGGGATCTTGGGTCTCCGGTCGCGCGTCGTGCCTCGGCGGCGGAGCTGCCTGCGGCTTCGGCGGTGGAGGGGGATCTTGGGTCTCCGGTCGCGCGCCGGGCATCGGCGGCGGAGCTGCCTGTGGCTTCTGCGGCGGACCGGGATCTCGAGTCTCCGGTCGCGCGCCGGGCATCGGCGGCCGGGCTGCCCGCGACTTCCGCGGTGGAGGGGGAGCTCGAGTCGGCCGCCGCGTACCGAGCATCGGTGGCCGAGCCGGCGGAGGTCTCCGCGGTTCCGGTGGAGCGGGTCGCCGAGGCCGAGCGGGCGAGCGAGAGTTCCGGAGCTCACCGGGTAGTGCCGGCGGAACCCGCCTCGGATACGCCGCCCGCCACCGACTCCGGCACCCGTCCCGAGCTCACCCCCGTGGGTGATTGGGACACGCCCGCCGACCGCACCCGGCAAGCCGCCGAGACCGCCCTCCAGCCCCCGGCCGCGCAGAACCTCACCGGGGCCGGGTTGCCCACCCGGCGGCCCGGCGCGCAGCTCGCCCCCGGTGCCGTCGTTCCCCGCGTCCGCGACCAGACCGGCGGCTCCTTCCGCGACGCCGCCGCCGTGCGCAGCAGTCTGTCGCGGCACTACCAGGGCATGCGCGCCGCCCGGATGGAGACCGCCGCGCGTGCCGAACGATCCGGAAAGGACGAAGTGGATCCGCGATGACGGAACTGCACCCCCGGCGCTCCGCCACCGAGCCGGCGGCCCGGTCCCTCAGCGGGACGCTCCCCGCGCCGCCCGCCCGGTCCGCGACGCTGAACTGGCTGGTCAACGGGTTCGTCCAGGACGTCACCGGGGTCGCGCACGCCGTGCTCGTCTCCGCCGACGGGCTGCTCGTGGCCGCCGACGAAAACCTGCCACGGGAACGCGGCGACCAGCTCTCGGCCATCGCGGCCGGCCTGTCCAGCCTCTCCCTCGGCACCGCCGAACTGTTCACCGCCGGGCGGGTGGTGCAGTCGGTCATCGAAATGGAGCAGGGGTTCCTGTTGCTGATGAGCGTGGGCGACGGCTCGAACCTCGTCGTGCTCGCCTCGACCGGCTGCGACATCGGGCTGGTCGGCTACGAGATGACGATGCTGGTCGAGCGGGTGGGGCAGAAGGTCGACGTGCCCGCGCGCGAGATACCGGTGGCCCAGGACCACCGGTGATCGACGACCCGCACGGGGACGAGCCTCGCCGCAGCCCGGCGCTGGCCCGCCCCTACGCGTGGACCGAAGGCCGGACCGCGCCGACGGTCGAAATCGCCGTCGAAGCGCTGGTCGAGACCACCGCCGACGGCCGGGCCGAAGCCGGTTACCAGACGTCGAGCGCGCTGGCGGAAGTCCTCGAGCTGTGCGTGCGGCCGCGGTCGCTGATGGAGATCGCCGCACTGCTGGCGCTGCCGCTCGGCGTGGTCCGCGTGCTCGTGTCGGACCTGATGCAGGACTACCTGGTGATCGTCCGCGACACGTTGTCGGACAACGCCACCTGGGACGAGCGCCACGACCTGATGGAACGCGTGCTGCACGGGCTGCGCGACCTGTAGAGAGGACTTCGCCATGGAGCACTTCGCGCTCGGGCACTGGCTGCTCGTGCTCGCCTACCTGACGTCGGTGGTCGGCTGCGCGCTCGGCCTCGCGTGCGCGGTCCAGGCCCGCCATGCCGCCGATCCCCGGCACCGCCTGCGGTGGCTGGTGCTGGCGGCGATCTCGATCGGCGGCGTCGGCATCTGGCTGATGCACTTCGTCGCCATGCTCGGCTTCAGCACCCCGGGCATGCCGGTCCGCTACGACATCTTCCGCACGGTCCTGTCGGCGATCCTGTCGGTGACGGCGGTGTTCGCGGGCCTGCTGGTGGTGGGCGGCCGCGCGAAGTTCGGCTGGTGGCGGCTGGCCCTCGGTGGCGTCATCACCGGCTTGGCGGTGAATGTCATGCACTACACCGGGATGTCGGCGCTGCGGGTGAAGGGCGACTTCGGCTACGACGGCGGCCTGGTGGCGCTGTCGGTGGTGATCGCGGTGGTGGCGGCGACCGCGGCACTGTGGTTCGCGGTCTTCCTCGACCGCCTCCTGCTGCGGCTGCTGGCGGGGTTCGTGATGGGCGCGGCCGTGACCGGCATGCACTACACGGGCATGGCGGCGGTCCGGATGACGATGGACATGAACGCGCCGGACCCGGCGGGCGCGGAGGTGTTCTCCTTCCTGTTCCCGGTGTTCGTGCTGGGCGCGATCGCGATGGCGGTGCCGCTGTGCGCGGTCCTGATGGCGCCGGCCCGCGGGGAAGTTCCCCGCGAGCCGGCGATCTCACCTCCCTACAGGCTGCACAGCAGCGAACACGCCTTGGCCGCCGACCAGTCCGTTGTGGACGGTGGCGTTCCCGGCGGGACGTTCACCGGCAGGTAGGTCACCTTCGCCTTGTTGGTGATCGGGAACAGGTTCAGCAGGGCGTACGTGGCGCAGTACACCTGCTTCGACTGGCCCGCCGCCAAGGTGAACGGACCCGTCTGGCACGACGGCTCCACGGTGTCCACCACCTGCGCGGACGTGATTCCCACCGGACCCTCGTTCGTCACCGTGATCCGCCAGTACGCCGACGCCGCCAGCACGCCGAGCAAGCCCACCGGGGCCTGCTTCGCCCACGGTCCGGCACCGCCCGGGCCGCACTGGGCCGGGTGGACCGCGGTGCAGATCTCCTTGTTCACGGTCACCTTCGGGGTGCACGACGCGCCCGGGGCGACCGGCAGCGTCACCGTGTTGGACGTGAACGAGCCCGTCGAGTCCGTGCCCGTCGCCGTGTTCGCCACCGACGTCACCAGGCAGTCCGCCGAGATCGTCGTCCGGAAGCACAGCTGGGGTGCGTCACCCGCGAAGTCGACCACCAGCGACCCGCTGAAGCCCGCCGCGCTGTGCAGGACCAGCGTTGTCGTCACGGTGATCGACGGGTGGGCCGCCACCGAAACGCCGGTCAGGTCGACCGAGCCGTCCGGCGCGAAGCCCGGGGTCGGCACCACCGCGTTGTCCTGGTCGACGACCGTGACCCGCGACGCCGCGAGGTCGACGTTCGCCAGGTCGACGCCCGTCAGCCGCGCCGACGTGTAGCCCTGGACGTGACTTCCGCCGTCACAGTAGAAGTCGCCCGGACGCAGGGTCACCTGCCCGCCGGAGCGGACACACGGTGTCGCCCCGGTGGCCGGGTCCATCGAGAACAGCACGCCCGCGTCACCGAGGCCGATCAGGCAGCCCGACGGCGGATCGTAGGCGTACCCGTAGTCCCGGGTGGCACCGCCGTTCACCGCCGGGTGCGTGACCCGGGCGGGGAGCCCGGCGCACGGCGCGCCCGTCGTCCAGTCGTGACAGACCGCCGCACCGGCGATACCGGCGTTCCACACCGGGAGGTAGCTGCGCACGTGGCCACCCGGATCGGTGACGACTTCCGGGTTGAAGACGTACGCCCCGGCCGGCAGCGCGGCCGGACCCGGCGGTGCGGGAAGGGCCGACCCGTCGAGCGCGAAGCACTTCGTGCCGCCGGTCGTCGACGAGCACACGCCCACCGGGGTGCCGGCCGTGTCGAACGCCGTGTAGGCGCTGAAGGTGAAGTTGCCCGCCGGTGCCGTCGGCCGCCAGGACGCCCAGCCGGCGCACGCCGTGGCCGTGGCGGGGTCGAAGCAGCCCAGCGAAGGCTGCTGCCCGGTGTTGGGGTCCGAGGACGACGCGAAGACCTTCCCCGCCACCACGTCCAGCGCGCCGTAGACGTACGGGTTGCTGGGAATGGCCGGTGCGATCGGCGCGTACGGCTGGCCGCCGCAGGCGCTCTGGGTCGCGATGGTCCAGCAGACCACCGTGCCGCTGGTGACCAGGCCGTACAGGTTGCCGCCGGTCTCCACGAACCCGGTGAGGCCGTTGACCGCGGGCGAACCGCCGGTGGCGGCCAACGGCCAGTACCCGCAGTTGGCCGCGGCGGCCATGTCGAGGCAGGCGACCCCGACGGACGCCGCCGTGACGGCGGGGTAGTAGACCTTCGCGGGCGCCGCGGGATCGCGGACGTACTGCTCGACCATGGTAGTGGTGATGTCGCCGGCCCCCAGGGTCCCGAGCGGGCCGGGTGCGGTGTTGAGCACCTTCGGCCACGGGCCGCCCGGGCACCGCGCACCGGTGGCGAGCTCGGTGCAGACGACCTTCGGTGACGTGGCCCCCAGGTGGTGGTAGATGTTCCAGGCCTGCAGCACCCCGCCCGGGGTGCGGTACAGGATCGGCGAGAAGCCGTCGCCTCCGGTCGCGGTGGTCGCCGCCTGCACGGGCGGGGTGAGGGCGCCGGTCAGCTGGGTCGCGTCGGGGCCGGCGGCGGGATTCGTCCCGCGGACCGCGGTGACGCCGGACGCCGGTTCGGTGCCGGTGAACGTGCTGCCGTCGGTGGACCACTCCGGCGTCCAGCCGGGCGGGACGTGCAGGGAGCCGGACTGGTAGGCCTGCCCGGCGCCGACGGCGTCGGTGATCGTGGCGGCGCCGGTCGTGGTCGCGTGGTCCTCGTAGCCGACGACCCAGTTCGCGGTCGCGCCGTGCGCGGCCGGGGAACCGGTGCCCTGCACGGACTTCGTCAGGGCCGAGACCGGCGGGGCGGGGTCGGCGGCCGCGGGCAGCGGAACGGCGGTGACCGCCGTGAGCACCAGGGGCAGGACCGCCCCCAGCATGCGTCTTCGCATGGTTGGTCCTCGATTCTGGAAATGGACAGAATTTGTCCAGGAATCGTTTCCTGGCCGAAGGAAAATCCTATGCCGCATCGGCGTTGTGGTTGAAGTGCTCTCACCCGGGCGCCGAAAAGGCGATGCGAACAGCGCAATTCGGGGGTCGGTCGCCGTCGCGGGCACCTGCTGTGACGAGGAGGTTCCGATTGCGGCGTCACCCGTACGCTGATGACGTTCACTCGATCGGGTAACGAGGGCAGGCTAAGAAATCGCGTTTCCGAATGGCGTGAAGATTTATTCACCGGATGCGTCGTCGCTCCGCTGTGAGCGAATTCGCTGGCCAGGCGGTGATCTTGGTGCTTGGCTGCCGGGATGGAGATCTTGGTGCTGGGCGGGACGGCGTGGGTGGCCCGGGAGCTGTCCCGGCAGGCGATCGGCCGCGGCCACCGGGTGACCTGCCTCGCGCGCGGCGAAAGCGGAGCCGTCGCCGAGGGCGCGACCCTGGTCGCGGCCGACCGGCGCGACCCGTCGGCGTACGAGCCCCTGCGCGACCGGGTGTGGGACGCGGTCGTCGAGGTGTCGTGGCAGCCGGGGTTCGTCCGCGGAGCGCTCGGCGCACTGGGCGGCAAGGCCGGGCACTGGGTGTACGTCTCGTCCGGCAACGCCTACGCCTCCCACGCCACCCCGGGGGCGGACGAGTCCGCGCCCCTGCTCGCCCCGACCGACCGGAGCGAAGCCGACCGCGCGTCCTACGGCGAAGCGAAGGTCGCCTGCGAGCAGGCCTCGACGGCGGCGGTGGGCGACCGCCTGCTCATCGCGCGGGCCGGGCTCATCGGCGGGCCGGGAGATCACACCGGCCGCTCCGGCTACTGGGCCGCCCGCGCGGCCCGCGATCCGCGGGGGCGGATGCTGGTCCCGGACACGCCGTCGGTGCCCACGCAGGTGATCGACGTGCGGGACCTGACGGCCTGGCTGCTCGACTGCGCGGAGGCGGGCACCACCGGCACGTACAACGCGGTCGGCCCGGTCGTGCCGTTCGGGGAGTGGATCGAGCTGTCCCGCGCCGCCGGCGGGCACACCGGCCCGGTGGTGACCGCCGGAGCGGACTGGCTGCTCGCCCAGGGCGTGGCCGAGTACATGGGGCCGGAGTCGCTGGCGATGTGGCTGGTCGAGCCGGGCTGGGAAGGCTGGTCGGCCCGGGACGGGTCGGCGGCGCAGGCCGCGGGGCTGCGGCACCGGCCCCGGGCGGAGTTGCTGGCGGACACGGTGCGCTGGGAACGCGAACAAGGCCTGGACCGCGAGCGGCGGGCGGGCCTCAGTGCGCGGCGGGAGCGCGAGTTGCTCGACGCCCTCGGCTCCTAGCCGGATTCGGCGTCGAAGCGGAGTTTCGACGTGATGCGGTAGCGGTCGCCGCGGTAGGCCGAGCGGGTCAGTTCCACGATGCGGCCCTCGCCGTCCCTGGTGAGCCGCTCGATGTGGAGGATCGGCGCGTACACCGCGATTTCCAGCAGGTCCGCCTGGTCCGGGTTGGTCACCGCGGGCTCGATCGTCTGCACCGCGTCCGCCACCGCGATCCCGAAGCGTTCGCGCAGCAGCCGGTAGAAGTTGCCCGTCTCCAGGTCGGCCGGGCGCAGGCCGGGGACCAGCGCCGCGGGCAGCGCCAGGTGCTCGATCGCGATCGGCTCGTCGTCGACGTGCCGGACCCGGGTCACGCGCAGCACCGGCGCGCCCGGCTCCAG
Source organism: Amycolatopsis sp. NPDC003731 (assembly GCF_053586895.1). Lineage (NCBI taxonomy): Bacteria > Bacillati > Actinomycetota > Actinomycetes > Pseudonocardiales > Pseudonocardiaceae > Amycolatopsis > Amycolatopsis sp. NPDC003731. Next base: position 62,250 of record NZ_JBSFNC010000007.1, read on the forward strand.
CTCCAGCTCCCCGGCCAGGGACCGCGGGGCCGGGGACACCGCGAACGCCACCACCCGGCTGGTCCAGTGGCCTTCCGCGGGCGGCACCGCGAGGCCGGTCGCCAGTTCCTGGGTGACCTTCTGCGGGCTGGTGAACGTCCCGCGACCGCGCTGGCGCACCAGCAGCCCGGTGCGGGTCAGCTCGTCGATGGCCGCCCGGACGGTCGGGCGCGAGACGCCCAGCTCCGCGGCCAGGTCCCGCTCGGAGGCGAGCCCGGTGCCCGGCCCGGCGTTCTCGATCACCTTCAGCAGGTGCCGCCGGACGCGGTCGCGCTTCACGGTTGTCGGCCGGTCTAAAGGCTCGTCGGCAACGGTCAACGCACTGTCTTCCCGGGTACTCCGAGCGCGCCGGCGAACCGGACGCGCTCCTTCGGCAGGGCACCCAGCGCCCGCAGCCGGCCGAGGTGGCCGGCCAGGCGCTGGTGGAAGTCAGCATAACCGCGGCCCGGCGGCGACCACGCCCGTTCGGCCAGCGCGCACAGCCGGGGGAACGCCAGGTGCCGCACGTGGTCGGGGGTCGGCGCGTGCTCGGTCCACAGCTGGGCCTGGGTGCCCAGCACCCCCGGCGCGGTGCCGGTCGCCACCGGGAGCCCGCCTTCCAGGGGGTCGAAGCGGTAGACGTCCTCCAGCGTCGTCACCGGCCCGCGCGGTGGCTCGCCGGGTTCCTCGCTCTGCGGGTAGTCGAAGTACGTCGAGGTGTGCGGTGCCATCACGACCTGGTGGCCGCGGGCGATGGCGAGTGCGCCGTGCGCCGCCTCGCGCCAGGCCGTCACGACCAGGTCCGCGGGCAGCCGTCCCGCGGCGTGGCCGGTTTCGTCCCAGCACACGGCCCGGCGGCCCAGGCTCGCGACGACGTCGTGCAGCCGGCCGAGGAACCACGGGTGGAGCTCGGCCGGGCGCACCCCGAGCCGGGCCGCCGTGGCCCGCGCGACCGGGTCGGTCTCCCACTGCGTGGTCGGGCACTCGTCGCCGCCGATGTGCAGGTACGGCGACGGGAACACGTCGGCGACCTGCTCGAGCACGTCCCGGCAGAAGGCGAAGGCTTCGTCGTGGACGCCGAGGATGTCCGGGCTGATGCCCCATTCCGTCCACACCGGCAGCGGCACCGAAGGCCGGTTGCCCAGAGAAGGGTAGGCGGCCAGCGCCGCGCGCACGTGGCCCGGCAGATCGATCTCCGGAACGATCCGGACCCCGCGTTCGGCGGCGAAGGCGACCAGTTCGCGCAGCTCCCGCTGGGTGTAGAAACCGCCGTGCGGCACGCCGTCGAAGACTCCGCTGCCGGCGGGCCCGACCATCGACTCCGCGCGCCACGCCCCGACTTCGGTGAGCCGGGGCCGTCCGGTGATCTCGATCCGCCAGCCCTGGTCGTCGGTGAGGTGCAGGTGCAGGACGTTGTACTTGTGCAGCGCGAGCAGGTCGACGAACTCGTGCAGGAACTCCGGCGGCATGAAGTGGCGGGCGACGTCGAGCAGCACGCCGCGCCAGGGCAGCCGGGGCGCGTCGCGGATGGTCAGGCACGGCAGCCGCGGGAACAGCTGGCGGATCGTCTGCACCCCGGCGAGGAGGCCGGCTTCGGTGGACGCGGTGAGCAGCGCGCGCCCGGGGTCGATCTCCAGGGTGTACTCCTCCGGCCCGAGCCCCGGTTTCCGGGCGAGCCGGATCACCGGTCCGTTGTGGACCAACGGCAGCCCGGTGTAGGCGGCCAGCAGCCGGGCCGGGCCGTGGGTGCCGGGGCCCGCCAGGATGCCGGTGGGCACGCAGGATCCGGCGTGGCGGGTCAGCCACGCGGGGCGGGGGATGAGCATCAGCCCTTCACCGCGCCCGCGGTCATGCCCTCGACCAGGTGGCGCTGCACCAGCGCGAAGAAGACGACGACGGGCAGCGCGAACAGCGTCGACGCGGCGATGAGGCCGCCGTAGTCGGTGCCCGTGCTGGTGCTGAACGACACCAGCCAGACCGGCAGCGTGTAGCCGGAGCTGTCCTTCATGATCACGTAGGCGAACAGGAAGTCGTTCCACGCGGTGATGAAGGCGAACACGCTGGTCGCGATCAGCCCGGGCAGGACCAGCGGCAGCAGGACCGAGCGCATGACCCGGCCGCGTGTCGCGCCGTCGACCATCGCGGCTTCCTCCAGTTCGACCGGGATCCCGTGCAGGAAGCCGCGCAACGTCCAGATCGTGAACGGCAGCACGAGCGCGACGTAGGTCAGGACCAGCCCGGGCAGCGTGTCGAGCAGGTGCGCGCTCTTGAGGCCGAGGAACAGCGGGATGACCAGAGCGGGCACCGGCACCATCTGCAGCACCAGCACGCCGATGAGGAAGCTGCGGCGCCCGAAGAACCGGAAGCGGGTCAACGCCGTCGCCGCGAGGAAGGCGACCACGATGGACAGCACGACCACCGCGACGACGACCACGGCACTGTTGAGCAGGTCCTGGACGAACCCGGGCTTGGCGAGCGCGCCGGCGAAGTTGTCCAGAGTGACGTCGACGGGCAGGAACTCGGGCGTGGGCTGGAGGATCTTGCCCGCGGGCTTGAAGGCCGTGAGCACCATCCAGTAGACCGGGAAGATCCACACGAGGCAGAACACGGCCGCGGTCAGGTTCCGGCCGATCCGGCGGATCACAGGTCCTCCCCGGAGCGGACGAGCCGCCGCACGTACACGGCGGTCAGGCCGACGAGCAGCGCGACCGAGACCACGGCGATCGCCGCGCCCTGGCCGAAGTCGTTGCGGCTGAAGGCCCGGGTGAACGTCCAGATGCCCAGCGTCGTCGTGCCGCCGGCCGGGCCGCCCTGGGTGAGGATCCAGATCTGGTTGAACACGGTGAAGTCCCAGATGACCGAGAGGATGGTGACCAGTCCGAGGATCGGCTGCAGGAAGGGGACGGTGATCGTGCGGTGCACCCGCCACGGCCCGGCGCCGTCCAGCGCCGCGGCTTCGTAGTAGGACCGCGGGATCTGCGCCAGGCCGGCGTGCAGGGTGAGCGCGGCGAACGGGACCGACTGCCACACCACCAGCAGCCAGACGAGGGCGAACGCCGACGCCGGGCTCGTCGTCCAGTCGTGCTGGGTGAGGTCCCCGAAGCCGAGCCGGGTCAGCAGCCAGTTCACCACGCCGTAGCCGGGCTGGAAGAGCCACTGCCAGACCAGGGTGGAGGCCACGTTCGGCAGCGCCCACGCCGCGATCAGGCAGAGTGTGACCGCCGTGCGCATCCGCCGGCCCAGGCGTTGCAGCAGCAGGGCGACGCCGGACGCGATCACCAGCGTCCCGAGCACCAGCGCGGTGCAGAACCCGACGGTGCGGGCGAGGACCGGCAGCAGCTGCGGGTCGGCGAGGACGGCGGCGTAGTTGTCCCCGCCGGCGAAGCCGGTCTTGCCGGTGAACAGCGACCGCAGGCCGTAGTCCTGCAGCGAAATGACGACCAGCCGGACGAGCGGGTAGCCGAGCACCAGCCCGAGCAGGGCGGCGGCGGGCAGGAGCAGGCCGTAGGGGAGCAGGGAAGGGCGTCGCGTTCTTTCCCGGACGCGGGCCTTTTCGAGCAGCACGGGGACTCCTTCGCGGAACAGGGGCGGGGCGGCCCGGCGGGGACGGCGGTCGGCCGGGCCACCCCGCCGGTCAGCGGGCGCCCAGCGCCTCGGTCAGGTGGGCGTCGAACTCCCGGGCCGCGTCGGCGATCGGCCGTCGCCCGGTGGCGATGTCGGCGAAGAACGTGTTGACGGACTTGTCGCTCTCGATGGTCGCCCAGCCGGGGGCGGCCGGGGTGGCGACGCTGGTCTTCGCCGCGGTGGCGAAGGCCGCGTTCACCGGCGGCAGCGTGGGCGTGATCCGGTCGATCAGCTCGGTCGAGATCGGCGTCCAGCCGTCGATGCCGGCGATGGCGTCACGCTGCACGGCCGGGTCCGTCGCCGCCTTGAGGTAGGCCAGCGCCAGGTCCTGGTGGCGGCTCTTGGCCGCGACGGCGAGGTCCGAGCCGCCGAGGAACACCGGCTGCGTCTTCCCGGGCGTGGCGCTCGGGAACGGGAAGGTGCCCAGCCGGTCCTTCAGCTCCGGCTTGTTCTTGAGCACGGTGTTGACGCTCGTGTCGAGGATGGCCGCGGCGCCGCCGGAGGAGAAGATGGCGGCCTGGTCCGGGGCCTTCGTGTCGACGTTGCGGGACGCGGGGGAGGAGTAGGCGTTCTGGAAATCCTTCCAGGCCTGCAGTCCCTTCAGCGCCTCGGGGCTTTCGAGGGCACCGGTCCACTTCCCGTCCCGCTGCGTGGCGATCTGCCCGCCGGCGTCCCAGACGAACTGCAGCGCGCCGAACCAGTACCGGCCGGGGAAGTGGAAGGCCGAGAAGTCCGGCGCCGGGTGTTTCGCCTTGATCTTGTCCAGGGCCGCGGTGAGCTCCGGCAGGGTCTTCGGCGGGGCGGTGACGCCGGCGTCGGCCCACAGCTGCTTGTCGTAGATCACCGCGCGGTTGCCGGCGAACAACGGCGCGCCGTACAGCTGTCCATCCACAGTGGCCGGTCCGGCCAGGCCGGGCAGCCAGGTCTGGCCCGCGGCGAGCTCGTCGCGGTGCGGCGTCAGGTCGGTCAGCGCCCCGTTGGCGGCGAACAGCGGGACGTTCGTGTTGCCGATCTCGATGACGTCCGGCGTGGTGTCCTGGGCCAGCGCGGTGCTGATCTTCGTGTTGATGTTGTCCCATTCCTGGATCTGCACGGTGACGTGCGCGCCGGTGGCCTTCTCGAACGCGGCGTTGATCGCCGCGGTGGCCTTGTCGCTGAGGTCGCCGTTCATGAGCCAGACGGTGAGGGTGCCACCACCGGCGGCCGGAGCGGGGGTGTCGGTACCGCAGGCGGTGGCGGTCACGGCGGCGACGGCCAGTGCGGCGGCGAGGATGCGTCTGCGCATGGGAGCTCCTGAGCGGTCAGCAGTGGCCGAGGTCGCGCCACTGGGCGGTGAGGCCGGGCTCCGAACCCTGGGTCCACCAGTTCGCCTGCCAGAGGTGGGCGTTGTGCTTCACGCGCTGGCCCTCCAGGTACACCGTGCCCCAGTCCCATTCCGCCGCCGCGGAACAGTTCGCGGGCTGGGAGGGTGTGGTGGGCGTCGTCGGCGTGGTGGGCGGGGTGGTGGTCGTCTGCGGCGGGGTGGTCGGCGTCGTGCAGCCGGCGACGGTGTCCACATGGGACGTTCCGGCCGAGCGGTACTGCCCGGCCCGCGCGACGGCGTCGGCCGGGGAGACGACCTGGTTGCCCGCGTAGTAGGTCCAGTCGACCTGTTCGGTGTAGACGCTGTTCCCGCTCGTGTGGCCGGCGGTGTCGATGAACCACATGTTGTAGTTGATCGACATCGGCGTGCGCGGGTACACCGGATTGCCCTGGGCGTCGGTGGTGTGGTCCGCGGTGAGGACGCCGTCGAGGTAGTACTTCACGTGCCCGCCGGAGACCTGCGTGACGATGTCGTGCCAGCCGGCGAAGCTGCGGTTCTGCGCGGTGGACGTGCGCAGGCCGTCCCAGGTCGGGTTGTTCCAGTAGGTGTACCAGCTGGTCTGGTAGTTCGCCTGCGGGCCGCCCCAGCCGCCGTTGGGCAGGTACTCGGAGAAGTCGAGCTCGCTGTAGAGCGGATCGCGGTCGTACCGCAGCGGGGAGATCGTGAAGTAGGTTTCGTTGACGTGGTCGCCATCGGGGCCGCTGTCCGGCGCATCGGTGAAGCGGACACGGCTGGCGTACGTGCCTTCGAGGAACCGCAGCTGGTTCTGGTAGAGCTCGGAGTGCGTGGTGCCGGCCGCGCTGCCGTCGGTGCTCGCGGCGAGCTGGGCGACGCGCTCGCCGTTCACCGTCGGGAAGCTGACGTTGCTGGTGAGCCACCGCGCGCCGGGCACCCCGGGGCTGCCGACGTCGTTGCGCGTGGTCCAGCCGGCTTGGGTGAAGGCGCCATCGGTGGGTGAGGCGTAGTGGAAGTCGTCGAAAAGCACACCGCCGCAGGCGGCTGCGGCAGGGCTTGCGGTGGCAGGGCTTGCGGTGGCCGGGCTGGTGGTGGCCGGGCTGGCGTCGGCCCCGCCGGAGAGGATCAGGGCGGTCGCGGCCGCGGTCGCGAGGCTCGTCAAGGCTGCGGTGGTGGTCCGGGTGGTGCGGGACATGGGTCTCCTCCTGGGGATGCCGTCCGCGGGGAGCGCCGATTGGTCTAGACGAATCAGGTGGCCAGTACCTTCCTCCCTGACCATTGGTAAAGTCAAGAAGGCGACAGAACTTACCTTTGGTAATTTCCGGCGGCGGCTCGCTGGTGGTGGGCGGCTCGCGGGAGGAGCGTTGATCGCCCGCGTCGAGCGCGGGCCGGCGATGCGCGGGTCGGGTCGCCGGCGGTTGTTCGCGACCCGCGACCCCCGGCCGAGACCGGCGCCCCGCGACCCGCGGCGGGCGATCCGCGGCTGGCGGGCGAACTGCCCGCGGCCCGCGATCGGCGGCCGTTGGCGGCGACGACCCGCGACCCGCGCCCGGCGGCCGTTGACCCGCGGCTGGCGCCCCACGATCCGCGGCCGGCGACCGCAGCCGGCGGCCCGCGCCCCGCGCCTGGCGCCCCGCACCCCCTCGGGCGACCGGCCTGCGGGCGAGCGGCCGATGGCCGTGCGGCGGCGGTACCCCCAGCCTTGACCGCCCGCGAAAACCAGACCGCGTCAGCCGACCCAGCGGCGGTAGGCGGCCAGGTCCACATTCCCGCCGCACACGATGGTCGCCACGTGGCGGCCGGCGAAGCGGTCGCGGTTCTCCAAAACCGCCGCGATGCCCAGCGCCGCCGACGGTTCGACCACCAGGCCGGCGTGCTCCAGCAGCAGCCGCATCCCCGCGATGATCGAGGCCTCCGAGACCAGGACCGCGTCGTCCGCGACGAGAAGGAGGTCGGCCAGGACCTCCGGGATCGGGCGCCGGCCGGCGACGCCGTCGGCGATCGTGTTGGTCGGGCCCGTCGTGATCACGCGCCCGGCGTGCCACGAGCGCGTCATCGCCGGGGCGCCCTCCGGCTGGATGCCGATCACCTCGGTGCCGGGAGCACAGGTCCGCAGCACGTGCCCCACCCCGGTCGCGAGAGCCCCGCCGCCGAGGGCGATCAAGACCGCGTCGAACGACGGCCCGGCGGCCACCAGCTCCAGGCCGATCGTCGCCGCCCCTTCGCACGTTTCGAGGTCCAGGCTGTCTTCGAGCAGCCGGATGCCGTCGCGGCGGGCGATGGCCGACGCGCGCTCGCGGGCCAGTTCGTGGTCGCCGTCCACCAGTTCCAGGCGGGCGCCCAGCGCGCGGATGCGCTCGAGCTTGGCCGCCGTCGCGTGCCGCGAAGCCACGACGGTGACGTCCAGTCCCCGGTTGCGCCCGGACCGCGCGAGCGCCTGACCGAGGTTGCCCGCGCTGGCGCACACCACCGCCCCGCCGAGCGCGCTCGCCACCACTTCGGTGCCGCGGCCCTTGAAGCTCCGCACCGGGTTCGCCGTCTCGAGCTTGATGCTCACCGCACACCCGAGCGCCGGCTCCAGGGCCTCGCAGCGGTACAGCGGCGTGTCGAGGAAGACGGGGTCGATCACCTGGCGAGCCGCTTGGATCCGGCCGAGGTCGAGGCGCGTTTCCGGCACGGCCGAAGCCTAGTGCGCGGGCTGGAACAGCTCCACGAGGTTTCCGGCCGGGTCCGCCAGGAGGATCTGCCGCCCGCCCGGGCCGGACACCACGTCGGTGCGGAAGGCGACCCCGGCGTCGGCCAGCCGCGCGATCTCGGCGTCGAGGTCGGCGACGATCAGGTGGATGCGGTTGCGCCCGGCGGCGGCGGAATCCGCAGGGGTGGCGCGGGCGCCCGAGCTCGCCGGGCCGGAGAGCAGCAGCCGCAGCGGTCCGCGGACGACGTCGGCGAACGCCGGAGCCGCGCTCATCCGCACCGTGAAACCCAGGTGGGTGGTGTAGAAGTCGATGGCCGCCGGGACGTCGTCGACGACGTACCGGACGCTGGCGTGCTCGGTCATGGCCGGGCCTCCTTCTCTTGTGACGCAACGAGTTCCGGCAGCAAGTAGCGGATCCGCCGGTCGAGCTCCGCGGCCGTCCCGGAAAAGGAGCCCGGCTCGGGGATGCTCCAGTGCCGGCGCCGCGGGCGGTGCGGGAACTCCGGGCAGACTTCGCGGACCTTGTCGCACAGCGTGACGACGTGGTCGAACCGCCGCCCGGCGACCGTGTCCAGGTGCCGCGGCCGCTGCCCGGTGACGTCGATGCCGAACTCCTCGCCCAGCACCCGGACCGCGGCGGGGTGCAGGGCGGCCTTCGGGTGGCTGCCCGCGCTGGTCACCGTGACCACCCCGGCGGTTCGCCGGCGCAGCAGGGCTTCGGCGATCGGGGAACGGGCGCTGTTTCCGGTGCACAGGAACAGCACCGCGACCCGCCCGGGCGGCGGGACTTCCGGCCGCAGGGCGGGGTGCAGGGCCGCGCCGGTTTCGGCCAACGCGCCCGCGCAGCGGTCGAGATCGAGGTGGTAGTAGCTGTCCCGGCCGTCGAAGCTGCTGCGCGAGGCGGTGACCAGGCCGCCGCCGCGCAGCAGCCGCAGGTGGTAGGAGACCAGGTTCTGCGGCTCACCGACGCGCGCCACCAGTTCCCGGACCCGCAGGTCGCCGCCGGCGAGCGCGGTCAGCAGCGACCACCGCACCGGGTGGGCGCCCAGGCGGATGAACTCGGGTGGCTGGACGGCCATGCCCGGACAGTACATCAAATGGGTTTGATGGAAAAGCCGTCATCCGCGAGCAGACCCGGAGGCGGCTCCGACCTGCCGGCCCCGTGCACCACCGCCCGCCGCGACGGGCCGTTTCCCGCGGCCTGCCGAAGCTGGGCTACAGGGGGTGGAGAGCTGCGAATTGTCCTTTTCGGACTCACGGGCCGCTACGACTCCGGCGGCACCGGTTCGGCTGAGGTGGAGTGAGCGTGGTGGGCCGTGCCGTCTTGGGGGGAGGGGATGGCACGGCCCACCACGCTCGGCCGGGCGCGCGAGGTGGCGCCGCGTGCCCGGCTGGTCCGGAATGCCCTACCGCGTCCGGGTTCCGGTCGCGTGGGCGGTCCACGGGGGATTGCCGCAGTCCGGCCGCCAGGTGCCGACGTGCACCCACTGGCGGCCCCAGGTCTGGGACACGAGGACCGTCGGGCGCCGGCACCGGGGGCAGGTCTGCGGCGCCGAGTCGATGGACACCTCGTCCTCCTCCGAGTGGTTGCTGGTCGCGGAGAACACGATCGTCCGAACGGGACTCGAGCGGACCGGGGAAATTACCCGGATGGCTACGCGGGTTGCCCGGACTGGCCCGCCAGCCACGAGGCGACCTGGGTGCGCGAGGTGAGGCCGAGCTTCACCAGGATGTTTTCGACGTGCCCCTCGACGGTCCGTCCGCTGAGGACCAGCGCGGCCGCGATCTCCTTGTTGCTCATCCCGCGCGCCACCAGCTCGGCGATCTCCCGCTGCCGCCGGGTCAACCCACCGGGCTCGGTCGTCTTGCCCGTCACGCGCGTGGCCGGCCGCTCCCGCAGCGCGTACCGGACGACCTCGTCGAGGCCGGAACCGGCGGCTTCGGCGAACGCCGCGTCGAAGACGTCGTCCCCGAGCGCCTTGCGGGCCAGCGCGGCGCACTGCTCGTCGACACCCTGGTAGGGACTCATCTCGCCGACGCGGGCGCCGCTGAGCCGCCACACCGCGCCGGCGCCGCCGAGCAGCCGGGCCACCCGCTCGTGCTCGCCTTCGGCGGAGTGGCACCACGCAAGCGCTTCGACGAGGAAGGCGAGCAGCGTCCGGTCGGGCAGCCGCAGGGCGACGGCCTCGTGCAGCAGTTCCGCGGCCTTCCGAGGTTCCTGCGCGCGCCAGCGATGGATCGCGACGGCCCACAGCGCGTACCCCCGGGACCAGCGCGCCTCGTGCCGGTCGGTGAGGGTGAGCGCTTCCTCCGCGGCGGCCGCGCCCCGCGGATCGCCGAGGAAGAAGCGCGCGGCGGCCAGCAGGATCAGCGTGTCGAACACCAGCAGCGCGTCCCCGGCGGTGCGGTACCCGGCCAGCGCCCGCTCCAGCAGTTCGGCCCCGCCGGTCAGGTCGCCGGTGAAGAACGTGGCCATGCCGGCACATTCCGCGTGGCCGGCGCGGAGCCGGTCGTCGTCGAGTTCCTCGGCGAGTCCGGCCAGTTCCGCCAGCAGTTCCGCGTGCGGCGCGCCGGTCTGGATCGCCAGGAACGCCATCGCGTACAGCCCCCGGGCCCGGACCAGGCTGCGCTCGCCGCACAGTTCGAGGCCGCGCCGCAGGTACCCGCAGCCTTCCGGGACGACGAGCCCGCCGCCGTACCAGAAGTTCCACAGCGAAGCCGCGATGTCCAGCGCCCGGCCCGGCTCGCCGGGGCCGGACAGGCAGTGTTCCAGCACGGCCCGGAGGTTGGCGTGCTCGCGGCGGAGCCGGCCGAGCCACTCCGACTGCCGCGGGCCGAACCCCTCGGCCCGGTAGCGCCGCGCGAGGCCCGCGTAGTACTCGGCCTGCCGGGCCCGGACGCCGGCCTCGTCGCCTTCCGCGGCCAGCCTGGCGCCGCCGTACTCGCGGACGGTCTCCAGCATCCGGTACCAGGCGTGCCGCCCGAAGGTGCCGTTCTGGCGGCTGACGACCGATTTGTCCACCAGGCCGGTCACGACGTCCAGCGCGCTGCCGCCGTCGGCCGCCGCGGGCGCGCAGACCTGCTCGGCGGCGTCGAGGTCGAACCCGCCGGGGAACACCGACGCCTGCGTCCACAGCCGCTGTTCCGCGGGTGTGCACAGCTCGAAGCTCCAGTCGATCGCCGCTTCCAGGGTCCGGCGGCGGGGCTGCACGGCGGCCGGCCGCGAAGTGAGCAGGCCGAGCCGGTCGTCGAGCCGCTCGAGGACCTGGTCGACCGACAGCACGCGCACGCGGACGGCGGCCAGCTCGATGGCCAGCGGGATGCCCTCGAGCCGGCGGCAGATCCGGCTCACCGTCGCGCGGGTGTCCGGGGTGAGCTCGAAGCCGGGGGAGACGGCCGCCGCGCGGTCGGCGAACAGCGTCACCGCTTCGACCGGGCCGCCGTCGGTGTCGTCGGCGACCGGCAGCGGCTCGACGTGCAGGAGGTGCTCGCCCTCGACGTGCAGGGTGTGCCGGCTGGTGGCGAGGACGCGCAGGCCGCCGGAGCCGGCGAGCAGTTTCGCGACCAGCGTCGCGCACTCGTCGGCGACGTGCTCGCAGTTGTCCAGCACCAGCAGGAGCTGCTTGTCCTCGAGGTACTCGGCGAGCCCGGCGGCCTGGTCGCTGGTGCCGCGCAGGCCGAACGCCGTCGCCACGGTGTTCGGCACCAGGTGCGGATCGCCGACGTCGGCCAGCTCGGCCAGCCATACGCCGTCGGGGAACGCCCGCCGCACGTCGGCGGCGACCCGCAGGGCCAGCCGCGTCTTGCCGACCCCGCCGGCGCCGGTCAGCGTGACGAGCCGGGCCGCGGCCAGCAGGCGTTTCGCGTCCCCGAGCTCGTGGCGCCGCCCGACGAAGCTGGTCAGCTCGGCCGGGAGGTTTCCGGCACTCCGGCGGGAACGCGCACCCATGCGCAGAGTCTAGGACGGGCCCCGCATCACCGTGTCGTCCCTTCAATCACGCATGATGCCTCTCTGATCACGGGTGATGACCCCAATCGACTAACTTCGTCGTAGATATTGTTAACAATCTCATCGACGATTAGGGTGCGGGTATCGAGACCCGAAGCGACGAGGACCCACCTTGATCATCGACTGCCACGGCCACTACACCACCGCCCCGCCCGCCCTCGCCGCGTGGCGGGACCGCCAGGTCGCCGCCCTGGACGGCGGCGGTGCCGCCCCCACCGCGTCCGACCTGCGGATCAGCGACGACGAAATCCGCGAGAGCATCGAGGGCAACCAGCTCCGGCTGATGGACGACCGCGGCATCGACCTGACGATCTTCTCGCCCCGCGCGTCCTTCATGGCCCACCACGTCGGCGGTTTCGAGACGTCGGCGGCGTGGGCGGCGATCTGCAACGAGCTCTGCCACCGCGTCAGCACGCTCTACCCGGAGCGGTTCGCCCCGGCCGCGATGCTCCCGCAGTCCCCGGGCGCCGACCCCGCCACCTGCCTCCCCGAGCTGACCCGCTGCGTCGAGGAGTACGGCGCCGTCGCGCTCAACCTCAACCCCGACCCGAGCGGCGGCCACTGGACGGCCCCGCCGCTGACCGACCGGTCGTGGTACCCGATCTACGAGAAGATGGCCGAGTACGACATCCCGGCGATGGTGCACGTCAGCACCAGCGTCAACCCGGCGTTCCACACCACCGGCGCGCACTACTTGAACGCCGACACGACCGCGTTCATGCAGCTCGTGCAGGGCGACCTGTTCACCGACTTCCCGACCCTGCGGCTGATCATCCCGCACGGCGGCGGCGCGGTGCCCTACCACTGGGGCCGGTTCCGCGGCCTGGCGATGGCGCTGGGCAAGCCCGAGCTGGAGGAGCACGTGCTGAACAACGTCTTCTTCGACACCTGCGTCTACCACCAGCCGGGTTCGGACCTGCTCTTCGACGTCGTCCCGGCGCGCAACATCCTCTTCGCGTCGGAGATGATCGGGGCCGTCCGCAGCGTCGACCCGCGGACCGGGCACCACTTCGACGACACCCGCCGGTACGCCGAGGCGGCGAATCTGTCCGAAGAGGACTGGGCGGCCATCCGGGAGCACAACGCCCGGGCCGTCTACCCCCGTCTGGACGCGCTCCTGAAGGGACAGGGCCGGTGACCGCACCCAAGACACCGGGCTGGCTGGACTGGTGCCCCGCACCGTCCACACCGGACTTCCGGCTGCCGCCCGGCACGGTCGACGCCCACTGCCACGTCTTCGGCCCGCAGGCGCAGTTCCCCTTCGCGCCCGAACGCAAGTACACGCCCTGCGATGCGAGCAAGGATCAGCTGTTCGCGCTGCGCGACCACCTCGGCGTCTCCCGGACCGTGATCGTGCAGGCCACCTGCCACGGCGCGGACAACTCCGCGATGGTCGACGCCGTCCGCGCGTCCGGCGGCCGGGCGCGCGGAGTCGCCACGGTCCGGCCCGACATCGGTGACGCCGAGCTGCGGGAGCTGCACGAGGCGGGTGTCCGCGGCGTGCGGTTCAACTTCGTCAAGCGCTTGGTCGACGCCTCACCGCGGGAAGACCTCAGCGCGATCGCCAAGAAGATCGCCCCGCTCGGCTGGCACATCGTCCTCTACTTCGAGGCCGCCGACCTGCCCGAACTGGAAGGCTTTTTCGGCACGCTGCCGGTGCCACTGGTGATCGACCACATGGGACGGCCGGACGTCACGAAACCGGCCGATGGCCCCGAATTCGCCCGGTTCCTGGAGTTCGCCGCCCGCAACGACGTCTGGGTGAAGGTGAGCTGCCCCGAGCGGCTCACCGTCACCGGACCCCCGGCCTACGCCGACGTCGTGCCGTTCGCCCGCCGCGCCGTCGCGGAGTTCCCGGACCGGGTGCTGTGGGGCACCGACTGGCCGCACCCGAACCTCACGAACCACATGCCCGACGACGGCCTGCTCGTCGACCACGTCCGCCACCTCGCGGACACCCCCGAAGCGCAGCACAAGCTGCTCGTCGACAACCCGATGCGCCTCTACTGGCCCGGCGAAACCGCCTGAAACCCCGAAGGGCATGCAATGCAGCACGCCAACGCGCTCAACCGGCTGAACCGCCTGCCGATCTCCCGGTTCCACAAGTTCACCCTGCTCGCCGTCTCGTTCGCCTACTTCTTCGAGTTCGCCGACATCAACAGCTTCGCCACCACCGCGCCCAAGCTGATCAAGCTCTGGGGCGTGACGGTCGACCAGGTCGCGTACGTGACGTCGCTGTCGTTCGTCGGCATGTTCTTCGGCTCGGTCATCGCGAGCACGATCGCCGACCGCTGGGGCCGGAAGAACGCGCTCGTGCTGACGACCGTGTGGTTCGGCGTCTTCTCGTTCGCGGCGGTGTTCTCCTGGGACATCGTGTCCCTCGGCGTGTTTCGCGTGCTGACCTCGGCGGGCCTGTCGGCGATGACCGTCGTCGCGGTGATCTACGTCAACGAGCTCTACCCGGCGGCGAACCGGGGCAAGTACCAGGCGTACGCGATCGTGATCGGCATCTGCGGCACGCCGGTGACGAACCTGATCGCCAGCGTGGTCGTCCCGCTCGGCGACTGGGCGTGGCGGCTGGTCTACCTGTGGGGCGCGCTCGGCGTCCTGCTCGTGCTGTTCACCCGGCGTCTGAAGGAGTCGCCCCGGTGGTACGAGAGCCGCGGCGAACACGTCAAGGCGGACGCGGTCCTGCGCGAGATCGAAGCCCAGGTCGCGGCGGAGAAGGGCCCGCTGCCGGAGCCCGCGCCGCCGGCCGGGGAGGCGCCGGTGGCCAAGGCCCCGCTGCGGCTGCTGCTGCGCAAGAAGTACCTGCTGCCGACGCTGCTGCTCACGGTGCTGTGGGTGACGCAGACGATCGGGTTCTTCGGCTATTCGAGCTGGGCGCCGACGCTGCTGGCCAAGGAGGGCTTCAGCGTCGAGAAGTCGGTGTTCTACGTGGCCCTCACGACGGTCGGCGCGCCGCTGGGCTCGTACCTGGCCGCCCTGGTCACCGACCGCTTCGAGCGCAAGTGGTGCCTGGTCGCCTTCGGCACGGTGATCGCGCTCTGCGGGCTGTTGTACGGGCTGACGTTCAACCCGGTCCTGATCGTGGTGTTCGGCTTCCTGGTCAACATGTTCGAGCGCGGCTACACGGCACTGGGCTACGCGTACTCGCCGGAGCTGTTCGACACGCGCGGCCGGTCGCTGGGCACCGGCGTGTCGTACGGCCTGGGGCGGCTGTCGAACGCGGCGGGCCCGCTGATCGTGGCCGGGCTGTACAACGGCAGCGGCTACCGGAGCGTCTTCTTCTTCATCGCGGGAACGTGGCTGGTCGGCGCGGTCGTGCTCGCGGTGTTCGGCCCACGGACCCGCCAGGCGCGGCTCGCGCGCGTCACCGAGCCGGCCGGCGTCTAGAACGCGTAGCGGACGCGCAGGTAGGGCGCGTGGACGGCGATGAGGTCGAGCAATTCGTCCAGCAGGGCTCGCTTGTGGCCGGCGCGGTAGCGGACGTTCACGCCGCCGCCCTCGCTGCGCTTGGTCTCCTGCAGGTCGGGCCGCCAGAGGACCTGCTCGGCCTTGGGGTGCCAGCCGAGGTTGACCTCGTGCAGGGCGCGGTTGTGGGTCAGCATGATCACCTCGGCGGCCAGCTGGGCCTTGGTGCCGTCGTTCGTCGCGTCGCCGAGGTCCTGCAGCAGGCGGGTCCAGTCGGCCAGCCAGCCGTCGTAGACGACGACCGGGCTGAGGTTGACGTGCACCTCGTACCCGGCGGCGACGAAGTCGTCCAGCGCGCGCAGCCGGTCGGCGATCGGGCTGGTCCGCAGGTCCAGCAGCTTGGCCGGCCGCTCGGGCATCAACGAGAACCGCACCCGGGTGCGGCCGCGCGGGTGCAGGTCCAGCAGCCCGCGGTGGACGTACTTCGTGGCGAACGACGCCTTCGCGGTCGGCTGCCCGGCGAACAGGCCGATCAGGTCCGCGACGTTGTCGCTGACCAGGGCGTCGACCGAGCAGTCGGAGTTCTCGCCGATGTCGTAGACCCACGCGTCCGCGTCGCACTGGTTCGGCTCCGGCTTGGGGCCCTGCCGGGCGATGTGGCGGGTCAGATACCCGGTGATCTGCTGGATGTTGGCGAAGACGGTGATCGGGTTGGAGTAGCCCTTGCGGCGGGGGACGTAGCAGTAGGCGCACGCCATCGCGCAGCCGTTGGAGGTCGAGGGTGCGATGAAGTCGGCGGAGCGCCCGTTGGGCCGGGCCGTCAGCGACTTCTTGATCCCCAGGACCAGGGCTTCGCGCTTGATCCGCACCCAGCGGCGGACGTTGGTCTCGTCGCCGTGGAGCTCGGGGATGCGCCAGTGGCTGTCGACCTCGACGACGGTCGCGTCGGGGAAGCGGTCGAGCACCTGGCGTCCGCGGGGGAGCTCGGCCGCGGCGGGTTCGACGTAGATGCGCGACGGCGCGAGGAGCTTCTCCCGCTCGAGGTCCGCGTCTGTCAAGGGAGGTTCACCTGCGCAGTCTCGGGGCTGCCCAGTCTACCCGCGCTGACCGGCGCCGGGCGGCGCACCAGGGCGACCATCGCCGCGCCGAGCAGGCCGGCGATCGCGAACACGCCGAAGCCCAGTGTGGACAGTCCACTCGCGACCAGGACACCGCCCAGCCAGGGGCCGAACACCGCGCCGAAGCGGCCGGCCGGCCCGCGACGAGCATGCCCGCGATCCCGCCCAGGTTGATGACCAGCAACGACCGGCGAAGGAGGCGATCCAGAACAACAGGGTCGTCAGCCGGACCGCGGGGGTGAACTGGCCGCGCAGGCCACCGCGGCCGCGCGCGGGTTCCGGGGTGAAGGGCTCGAGCGGTACCGCGAACTGGCGCGCGATCGCTGTGACATATGGGGCTTCGCCCCGGCCGGGGGCTCCGCCACCCGGACCCCCGAAAAGCCCTCTGGGCGCGCTCGGTCCGGCCCTTGGCCAGCAGGAAGGTGAGCGATTCCGGCACCAGGAAGACGGCGGCCGGGAGGACCGGCACGAGCAGCAGCGCCCCGAGCCAGTACACCGACCGGCGGCCCAGCGACTGCACGAGCGTCATCCCGAGGGCGTCGAGCAGCATGCCGAACGTCGTCAGGCTGCCGATCTCGCCGCCGGTGACGGCGGTCAGGCCGAATTCCCGGTCGGCCAGCACGCCCGGCAGGGTCGCGCCGTAGACGAACAGGTCGAGGCCGTCGAGCAGGACGAGGCCCCAGCACAACGCGGTGACACGGACGGCGAGGCGGTTTTCCGGTGCGGAGATTATCGACAATCCCGTGAATCAGCTATGTGCGCCAGCTGGGCGTGGGCCGCGGCGGCGACATCGGCCCGCACGCCGAGCTCGCCGAGCATCTCGGCCGCGGCCGCCATCTCACCGGTGCGGCGGACGGCGTGCCGGTACGAGCCGTCGACCAGCCGGTCCACAGTGGACGCGTCCGCGGCGGTCAGCTCGCCGACGATGATCTTCCGTAGCCAGTCTTCGCAGCCGGCGGCGCGGGCGGCCTGCAGTGCTTCGACCACCGCGGCGGACATCCCCTTGAAGAAGACGCTCCGCAGCAGCTTGCGCTCGGCGGCGAGCCCGGCCTCGCCGGGCATGGTCTCCACCGCCGCGCCGAGCGGGTTGAGCGTCGCGGCGACGGTGCCGGCCGCGGGCCCGGTGGCCAGCATCGGTACCCGCAGGCCCCGGCCGGGGACGGGCGCCATGATCGCCACGTCGGCGAACGGGATCCGGTGCTCGGCGGCGAGGGCGGCGAGGCCGCGTTTGGTGCCGGGGGAAGCGGTGTTCAGGTCGGCCCAGACGCCCGGCAGCCCGGCGAGCCCGGCCTCGAAGGCCCGGAGTGCGGCCGACGCACTGTTGACGCTCAGGACGAGGTCGGCGCCCCGGGCCGCGTCGGCTTCCGAGCGCGTGCCGACGACCCCGTCGGCGGCCGGGACCGCCGGGTCGTAGCCCCGCACGGTGACCCCGGCGGCCACCAGATCACGGGCCAGAGCGCCGCCCGCTTCGCCCAGGCCGAGTACCGCGATGGTTCCGGTCATAGCAGAATCCTCCTCGCCAGCTACGATCGAGTACACGATGTGCTCGACAAAATTGTCAACAAACGGAGCCGAGGCTATGACGGAGAGTGCGCCGGACCGGCAGCCGGGGGAGCGGTCCGCGGTGGCGGCCATCCGCGACGCCATCGTCCGCGGCGAGTTCGTGCCCAACCAGCGGCTGGTGGAAGCCGATTTGTCGGCACAGTTCGGGGCGAGCCGGGCGACGGTGCGGGCGGCGCTGATCGAGCTGACCAACGAGGGGCTCGTCGAGCGCGTGCAGAACCGCGGTGCCCGGGTGCGGGCGGTGTCGCTGGAAGAGGCCGTCGAGATCTCCGAGGTGCGCATGATGCTGGAGTCGCTGTGCGCGGCGAAGGCGGCGGAGCGGATTTCCGACGCCGAGGTGGGCGAGCTGCGCGAACTCGGCGAGCGGATGCAGGCGGCCGTGGCGGGCGGGGACGTCGTCGGGTACTCGGGCCTCAACCAGCGGCTGCACCGCCGCATCCGCGAGATCAGCGGGCAGCGGACGGCGGCGCAGGTGCTGGAACGGCTGCGCGGGCAGAGCGTCCGGCACCAGTTCCGGCTGGCGATGCGCCCGGGCCGGCCGCAGGTGTCGCTCCCGGAGCACCTGGCGATCATCGACGCGATCTGCGCGCACCAGCCCGAGAAGGCGGCCGACGCCGCGCGGATGCACCTGGGCAGCGTGATCGAGGCCCTGAAGGCCGCCGACGCCGAGGTGTCCCCGCTGCATCCCTGATTCCCGCCAAGATTGTTGACAATTTCGTCGACCAGACTCTACGGTGGCGGTATGAAGCCCGTCATCGTCACCGATCCGCCCCGCGCCGACCTCGACCAGGTCTCGCGGCTGGCGGACTACGGCGTCGCCACCGTGCACGAGGCTCTCGGCCGCTCCGGTCTCCTCGCGGCCGGCCTCCGGCCGATCCAGGACGGCGTCCGCGTCGGCGGCACCGCGGTCACGGCGCTGTGCTGGCCCGGGGACAACCTGATGATCCACGCCGCCGTCGAGCAGTGCCGCGAAGGCGATCTCCTCGTCGTCACCACCACTTCGCCCTGTCAGGACGGCCTTTTCGGCGAGCTCTTCGCCACCGCGCTGCGCCGCCGCGGGGTGCGCGGGCTGGTCACCACCACCGGTGTCCGCGACGTCGCCGATCTGCGCGCCCTCGGCTTCCCCGTCTGGTCGGCGGCGATCAGCGCGCAGGGCACGGTCAAGGCGACCGCGGGGGCGGTCAACGTCCCGGTCGTCGTCGGCGGGCAGCTCGTCCGCCCGGGCGACGGCATCGTGGCCGACGACGACGGCGTCCTGTGCGTCCGCCGCGAGGATGTCCATAGTGGACTCGAAAAGGCGAAGGCCCGGCTGGAGAAGGAAGCCGCCGCCCGGGAGGCCTTCGCCACCGGCCAGCTCGGCCTGGACCGCTACGGCCTGCGCGAAAAGCTCGAAGCCCTGGGCGTCCGGTACCTGACCGCCGAGGAGTACGAGAAGGAGCAGGCATGACCGGCGTGCGCTGCATGCTCATGCGCGGGGGCACGTCGAAGGGTGCCTACTTCCTCGCCGGAGACCTCCCGGCCGACCCCGCCGCCCGCGACGACCTGCTGCTGCGGATCATGGGCACCCCCGACCCGCGCCAGATCGACGGCCTCGGCGGCGCGCAGCCGGTCACCAGCAAGGTCGCCATCGTCTCGCAGGCGACCGACGCCGGCCACGACGTCGACTACCTGTTCCTGCAGCTCGGTGTGGAGGAACCCACCGTCTCCGACCGCCAGACCTGCGGCAACCTGCTCGCCGGTGTGGGCCAGTTCGCCGTCGAACGGGGGCTCGTGCCCGCCGGGCCGGAGCGCACCACCGTCCGGATCCGGATGGTCAACACCGGCTCGATCGCCGTCGCGACCTTCGCCACCCCCGGCGGCGAAGTCGACTACCTCGGCGACACGGCCATTTCCGGCGTGCCCGGCACCGCCGCCCCGGTCGAACTCGACTTCACCGACACGGAGGGGTCCGTGTGCGGCAGCCTCCTGCCGACCGGGAGCGTCCGCGACGACATCGGCGGCATCGCCGTCACCTGCGTGGACAACGGGATGCCGGTGGTCGTCGCGCGGGCCGAAGACCTCGGCGACGGGCCGGGCCTGCCCGAGCGGATCGACGCGCTGCGCATCGAGGCCGGGAAGCTGATGGGTCTCGGCGACGTCCGCGGCTCGTCGGTCCCGAAGACCACGCTGGTCGCCGCGCCGCGCGACGGCGGTGCCATCGCCACCCGCACCTTCATCCCGGTCAAGCCGCACCCGTCGATCGGGGTGCTCGGCGGCGTCAGCGTCGTGACGGCGTTGCTGCTCGACGGCGCCGTCGGGGCCGAGCTCCTCCGCAAGCCGCCGGCGGGTGAGCCGATCGAGATCGAGCACCCGAGCGGGAAGCTCGCGGTCGCGATCGAGTTCGAAGGATCCCGCGTCCGCCGGTCGACGGTGCTTCGCACCGCGCGGAAGTTGTTCGACGGCACCGTTTTCCCCCGTTCCTGAGGAGCCGGCCTTGTCTTCGCCACGTCACGAGGTCGCGCACCTCGGCCACGTCGAGCTGTTCACCCCCGAGCCGGAGCGGAGCCTGGACTTCTTCGTCCGCGTGCTCGGCCTGACCGAGAACGGCACCGACGGCGACTCGGTGTACCTGCGCACCTGGGACGACTACGAGCACCACAGCCTGAAGCTCACCGCGGCGAAGACGTCCGGCGTCGGGCGGACGGCGTTGCGCGCGTCCAGCGAAGAAGCCCTCGACCGGCGGGTGGCGGCCCTGGAAGCGTGCGGGCTCGGCATCGGCTGGGTCGACGGCGACACCGGGATCGGCCCGACGTACCTGTTCCGCGACCCCGACGGCCACGAACTCGAGGTGTACTGGGAAACCGAGCGCTATCGCCCGCCGGACCACCTGCGGCCGGCGCTGAAGAACCAGGCCCAGGCGTATCCGGGCCGAGGCGTCGGCGTCCGCCGCCTCGACCACGTCAACTACCTGGCCCGCGAGGCGGAGGCCAACGGCCGGTTCGTCTGCGACGTCCTCGGCGGCCGCGTCACGGAGCAGATCCGGCTCGACAGCGGCGTGATTTCCGGGCAGTGGACGCATTTCGCGCAGAAGTCGTACGACCTGGTGTACACGAACGACCGGACGGGTTCGCACGGGCGCCTGCACCACATCGCGTTCGCGACGGACACGCGCGAGGACATCCTCCGGGCGGCGGACATCGCGCTCGACAACGGCGTCCACATCGAGACCGGGCCGCACAAGCACGCGATCCAGCAGACGTTCTTCCTGTACGTGTACGAGCCGGGCGGCAACCGGATCGAGTTGTGCAACCCCACCGGACGGCTGATCTTCGCGCCGGACTGGGAACCGGTGACGTGGACCGAGGCGGAGCGGGCCAAGGGCCAGGCGTGGGGGTTGAAGACGATCGAGTCGTTCCACACGCACGGCACCCCGCCGGTCTGACGCCCGCCCGAGGGGCTCGACCGCCCCGGCGGCGGCTGACATCCGGCCGCGGCGCGACTACCGTGGGCAACGGGGAGTCATCGGCGCAAGGGGAGGCGCTGCGATGGGGGAGAATGCCGGCTGGGCACCGTCGGGATGGCCGTTGTGGGCGTTGCCCGCACGGGTGCGCGTGCTCGTTCTCGGTGTGGTCCTGGCCGTCTTCGGCCTGGTGGCGCTCGCGGCCCGGACGCCTCCGGCGCCGGGGGACTGGACGGCGGCGGCCTGGCTCGCCGCGGCCGCACTGCCGCACCTGCACGCGTCGCACCTGATCCAGCGCCGTCGCCGCGATCGGGCGGGCACGCCGTACGTCGACCTGTGCAGCGTCTGGATCTTCGCCGGGGTGATCGTGCTGCCCCTGGTGCTCGAACTGGGGCTGGTGGCGGTGCTCTACGCCCACCGCTGGGTGCTGGTCACCCGGTTCGACGCGGTCCGGCCGCCGCACCGCATCGTGTTCACCGCCGCCACGCTCGCGCTGGCCGCGGCCGCCGCGGCGACCGTGCTGCGCGCGAGCGGCGTCCAGCAGCACCTCGCCGACGGTGCCCGCCCCGGCTGGGCCGACCTGGTCGCCGTGGTCGCCGCGGCCGCGGTGCAGTGGGGGGTCAACACCGTGCTCGTCGGCACGGTCATCGCCTGGACGGTCCCCGCCGAGCACCCCCGCCGGCTGCTGGGCAGCGCCTCGGACAACCTGCTGGAGGCGGGCCAGCTGGCGCTCGGCGTGTTCGTCGCGCTCGCGCTGCTGTGGTGGCCGCCCGCCACGCTGCTGATGATCGTCCCGACGTTCGCGCTGCACCAGTGCGTCCAGCTCGACCAGCTGAAGCTGGCCGCCCGCACCGACCAGCGCACCGGGCTGCTCAACGCGATCGCCTGGCACGAACAGGCCGCGCAGGCGCTCGAGCGGACCCGCGGCCGGATCGGCGTGCTGATGATCGACCTCGACTGGTTCAAGCGCATCAACGACACCCACGGCCACCCGGTCGGCGACGACGTCCTCGCCGAGGTGGCCACGGTGCTCACCCGGACCGTCCGGCGCGGGGACGCGGTCGGCCGGTACGGCGGCGAAGAGTTCGCCGTGCTGCTGCCCGACGTCGACGAAGCCGAGGTCCGGGCGATCGCCGAGCGGATCCGCGTCCGGATCCGGGCGCTGCGCATCACCACGCCGGCGGGGGAGCCGGTGACCCTGTCGGCGACGATCGGCGCCGCGTTGCAGCCTTCGGTGCCCGAAGCCGGGCTGGACGAGCTGATCCGGGCGGCCGACGACGCGCTGTACGCGGGCAAGAAGGCCGGCCGGGACCGGGTGGCGGTCGCCGGGCGCTGAAGCCGTCAGTTCTGGCCGGGGTCGGCCGGGCCGCGGTTGTGCTGGAGCGCGAGCCCCCGGTCGTGGTCGAAGGTCACCGGGACTTCGGTGCCGACCAGCGGGCACCGCCGGAGCGCCTCGCGGATCACCGCGTCGTAGACGTCGTCGGTCGCCGCGCCGGGCAGGTAGATGCCGACCGCGGCGCGCAGCTCGTAGCCGCTGTCGTCGCGGTGGTCAGCGCCTGGTGCAGACAGGTCGCCAGGGCGGCGGCGTAGAGCCGCTCCGGGTTCAGCGCGTCGGCCGTGCCGTTGCCGCTGGGTTCGCCGACGGGGTAGGCGAGGTCGCCGCGGCCGTCGATCCGGACGCTGCCGCGGCTCGACGTCGCTTCCGCCGAGTGGATGTCCCGTGCCATCGCGTCCTCCGGGGTCGTTTCCGCGCGATTACCCGGCGGCGGCCGCCCCACACGCTCGGCTCGTCTCGCGCACTTCCAGGTGGTGCGGCGCGACGATCGACCGCGGCGGTTCCGGCGCCGCCGCCTGCCGCGCGAGGCGGTCGAGGGCGAGTTCGGCGATGCGGTCCTTGTCCGGCGACACGGTCGTCAGGGCCGGCACGCTGTAGCGGCCGTCTTCGATGTCGTCGAACCCCACCAGGGCCAGGGCTTCCGGCACCGCGACCCGCCGGTCGGCGGCGGCCCGCAGCGCGCCCAGGGCCAGTTCGTCGGTGAAGCAGAAGACGGCATCGGGCGGCTGGGCCAGGTCGAGCAGCCGCAGCATGGCCTGGTGGCCGTCGGCGCGGTGCAGGCGCCGCACCGGCACTTCCAGCTCCGGCTCGGCCGGCAGCCCCGCCTCGGCCAGCGCCTGCCGGTAGCCGGCGAGCCGCTGCCGCGCGGTCGCGTTCAGCGAGCGCGGCTGGATGCCCAGGGCGGCGACGCGGCGGCGGCCCGACGCGAGCAGGTGCCCGGTGGCCTCGCGCGCGGCGGCGACGTTGTCGATGGCGACGTGGTCGACGCCGGCCGTACCGTCGTGCTCGCCGAGCAGCACCAGTGGCACGGTGTCGGTGCGCGCGGCCAGCTCGGCGGGCGCCACCGCCCACGGGCTGAACAGGACACCGTCCACCAGCTGGCTGCGCCGGCCGTGCAGCAGTTCCTTCTCGCGCTCGGCGTCGCCGTCGGTCTGGTCGATGAGCACGGTCATGCCCCGGGCGCCGGCGATCCGGACGGTCCGCGCGGCGAGCTCGGCGAAGTACGGCGAGTCGATCTCCGGGATGACCAGCGCGACCAGCCCGGTCCGGCCGCGCCGCAGGGTGCGGGCGGCCAGGTTCGGCCGGTAGCCGAGGGCGTCGATGCTCGCCTGCACGCGTTCGCGGGTCGCCGGGGCGACGTACCGGAACCCGTTGACCACGTTGGACACCGTGCGCACCGAGACGCCGGCGTGCTCGGCCACGTCACGCAGTTTCGGGTTCACCGGCGCATCGTACCTCTTGCAACGTGGCATGCCACGTTGCAAACTGAGCTGCCACGCCGTCGTGCCGCCAAGGAGGCCCCGGATGACCGCGCACCGAACCGCTCCCGCCCCGCTGCCCATGGCCGAACTCGCGGCGCTGACCGAGCGCCTGGACACCGACGGCATCATCGGGCTGCCCCAGGCGTTCCCGCGCGATTGGGTGCGGCAGCTCGGCGAGGACATCGACACGGCGTTCGCCGAGGCCCGCGCCCGGCCGGACGGAGCCGTCGGCCGCGGCCCCAACCGCTTCTACGTCGAAATCCACCCGGAGCAGCTGCGCGGGTTCACCGACCTCGTCACCCACCCGTGGATCACCGCCGTCGCCGAGGCGGTGCTCGGGCCGGAGTACCGGATCGTCGAGGTCGGCTTCGACGTCCCCCTGGCCGGTGCGGTCGACCAGCCGTGGCACCGGGACTTCCCGATGCCCGCCGAAACCGCGCGCGAGCGGCGGCTGACGTCGCTGGCGGTGAACGTGACCGCCGTGGACACCGAGCCGGACATGGGGCCGTTCGAGATCGCGCCCGGCACGCACTGGGACGACGGCGGCGCGTTCGAGCACGGCATGTTCCCGCCGCGGGAGGCGTACCCGCGCTACCAGGAGCTCGCGGCGCGCAAGTTCCCGCGGATGGGCGACATTTCGATCCGGTCGGCCCTGACGGTCCACCGCGGCACCGCGAACCAGTCGGCGAAGGCGCGCCCGGTCCTGGTGCTGGGCCTCGACGCACCGGGGGCGGGCAACGACGAGCGGCACGACACGGCGGTGACGCGCCAGTTCTGGGCGTCCCTGCCGGAATCCGTGCGCGCACACCTGCACTGCCCGGTCGTCGACGTCCTGACGCCGATCACCCAGAAGCACACGATCGAAGGTCTCGTGATGGGAGCCTGAGGTTTGGCGGTCCCGGAGGCGGGCACCTTCAGGCCATGGCTGAAGCGGGAATCACCGAAATGACGGGCCGGGCCGGCGTCGTCGCGGCCCTGCGCCGCGTACTGCTCGCCTTCGGGGTCGGCGGTGCGCTGGCGTGCCTCGCGTGGATGGCGTTGTGGCTGGCCATGCACGTTTAGCTGCCGGGCTCCGGCCACGCGGCGTGGCCGGAGCCCGGGTTTTCACTGGCAGGCTTCGCAGTCCGGGTCGTCGATGCGGCAGGCGGCGCCATCGGTGAGCGGGAAGTCGAAGTCCTCCAGCTCGGGCACGGCGACGGACTCTTCCGGAGTGGTGGTGGCGGACATGGCCCTCCCTTGTGGACGAACGGGTTCTCCTGGGTGTAGCGCCGAAGATCGCCACGCATTCCGTGACCCGCGCCACAGCGCGGTCAGCGCTCGAGGAGCCGGACGAAGCCGGTGATCGGCGGCGCGGCCCTGCGGTGTCGCGAATGACTCATTCGGGACCTCGGACGTCCCGAATGAGTCATTCGCGGCGCCGGGGACAGGCCGTCGGAGTGCGGGTGAAGGGGCTGGTCGCGGCGTCGGGGTCCCCCTGAACGGGCGCACCCGACAGGGCTGCGAGGCGCAACGGCTACCCTGGTGGTCCGAAGGCCGCACGAGCAGCAGGAGGTGCGGGTGAGCCAGGAGCTCGACGCCGCGGTGCCCGCGAAGCAGGGCGCCCAGCAGAACGGGCAGGCGGCGGCACAGCCCGCGCCGCCGAAGCCGAACGGCGCGGCGCCGAACCCGTCCGCCACCCGGCGGGTCCGGGCGCGCCTCGCCCGGCGGATCACCGCCCAGCGCGCCGCCCCGGTCAAGCAGGTCCTCGAACCCCTGGCCGTCATCCACCGCGAGCTGCACCCCAACGCCGACCTCGGCCTGCTCCAGCGCGCCTACGACGTCGCCGAGGAGCTCCACCGCAACCAGCGGCGCAAGTCCGGCGACCCGTACATCACCCACCCCCTCGCCGTCGCCACCATCCTCGCCGAGCTGGGCATGGACACCACCACGCTCGTCGCGGCCCTGCTGCACGACACGGTCGAGGACACCGGCTACGCCGTCGAGAGCCTGAAGGCCGACTTCGGCGAGAAGGTCGCCGAGCTCGTCGACGGCGTCACGAAACTGGACAAGGTGCAGCTCGGCTCGTCCGCCGAGGCCGAGACCATCCGCAAGATGGTCATCGCGATGGCCAAGGACCCCCGGGTGCTGGTCATCAAGCTCGCCGACCGGCTGCACAACATGCGCACCATGCGCTTCCTGCCGCCCGAGAAGCAGGCCCGCAAGGCCCGCGAGACCCTCGAAGTCCTCGCACCGCTGGCCCACCGCCTCGGCATGGCCACGGTCAAGTGGGAGCTGGAGGACCTCGCGTTCGCCATCCTGCAGCCGAAGAAGTACGACGAGATCGTCCGCCTGGTCGCCGACCGCGCCCCCTCGCGCGACATCTACCTGCGCTCGGTCATCACCGACCTGACCAGCAACCTCGTCTCGTCGCGCATCACCGCGAAGGTCGAGGGCCGGCCGAAGCACTACTACTCGATCCACCAGAAGATGATCGTCCGCGGCCGCGACCTGGACGACATCCACGACCTGGTCGGCGTCCGGATCCTGGTCGAGGACGTCCGCGACTGCTACGCCGCCATGGGTGTCGTGCACGCGCTGTGGCAGCCGGTGCCCGGCCGGTTCAAGGACTACATCGCGCAGCCCCGGTTCGGTGTCTACCAGTCGCTGCACACGACGGTGATCGGCCCGGACGGCAAGCCCCTCGAGGTGCAGATCCGCACCTACGAGATGCACCGCACGGCGGAGTACGGCATCGCCGCGCACTGGCGCTACAAGGAAACCAAGGGCACGCACACCGGCAACGCGATGGACGTCGACGAGATGGCGTGGATGCGCCAGCTCCTCGACTGGCAGCGCGAGGCCGCGGACCCGGGCGACTTCCTCGAATCCCTGCGCTACGAGCTGGCCGCGCGCGAGATCTTCGTCTTCACGCCCAAGGGCGACGTCATCACGCTGCCGGTCGACTCGACGCCGGTCGACTTCGCCTACGCCGTGCACACCGAGGTCGGCCACCGCTGCATCGGCGCCCGCGTCAACGGCCGCCTGGTGGCGCTGGAACGCAAGCTGGAAAACGGCGAAGTCGTCGAGATCTTCACGTCGAAGGCGGAGAACGCCGGGCCTTCGCGCGACTGGCTGCAGTTCGCCGGCTCGCCGAAGGCCCGCGCCAAGATCCGGCAGTGGTTCGCCAAGGAACGCCGCGACGAGGCGATCGAGGGCGGCAAGGAAGCCATAACCAAGGAGATCCGCAAGGTCGGCCTGCCGATCCAGCGGCTGGTCTCCGCCGAGTCCATGGGCGCGGTGGCCACCGAGCTGCGCCACGCCGACATCTCGTCGCTGTACGCGGCGGTCGGCGAGGGCCACACGAGCGCGAAGCACGTCGTCCAGCGGCTGGTGGCGCTGATCGGCGGGGTCGACGCGGCGGAGGAGGAGCTCGCCGAGCGCGCGACGCCGTCCACGGTGACCCGGCGCCGCGGCTCCAACGACGTCGGCGTGGTGGTCAAGGGCGCCAGCGACGTGTGGGCGAAGCTCGCCCGCTGCTGCACCCCGGTGCCGGGCGACGAGATCCTCGGGTTCGTGACCCGCGGCGGCGGTGTTTCGGTGCACCGCACCGACTGCACGAACGCGGGTGACCTGCAGTCCCAGCCCGAGCGGCTGGTCGAGGTCGAGTGGGCGCCCTCGGCGTCGTCGGTGTTCCTGGTGGCCATCCAGGTCGAGGCGCTCGACCGGCACCGCCTGCTGTCGGACGTCACCAAGGTGCTGGCCGACGAGAAGGTCAACATCCTCTCCGCGTCGGTGACCACGTCCCGGGACCGGGTCGCGGTCAGCCGCTTCTCGTTCGAGATGGGCGACCCCAAGCACCTCGGTCACGTCCTCAAGGTGGTCCGCGGCGTGGAGGGCGTCTACGACGTCTACCGCGTGACGTCGGCTTCCTGAGGCTGCCACGACCCGTCGACGGCGATGCCCGCGGCCGCGGCGATGCGGTCGCGGGACTCGAGCAGCCGCGTGCGCAGGGCCGGCAGGTCCAGGCCGAGCAACCGGCCGTGGCGCTTGACCGCCTTTCCGGCCACGAAGACGCTGTCGACCAGGCCGGGATGGCCGGCGGTGACGAGCGTGCCGGCGACGTCGCCGACGGGGAAGACCGCGGGGTCCTCGGCGTCGAGCAGGATCAGGTCGGCGTCCTTGCCGACGGTGAGGCTGCCGGTCCGGGCACCGAGCCCGCACGCCCGCGCACCGTCCACCGTGGCGAAGCCGAGGAGATCCCGTGGCGTGACCGCCCGGTCCACCGCGAGGGCCGTGCGCATGGCGCCGAACATGTCCCCACCGGCCGACGGGCAGTCGTCGATCGACAGCGACGTGCGGAGCCCGGCGGCCAGCGCCCGGCCGGTGACCGGCGGGGCGAAACCCATCTTCAGCTCGACGTCCGGGCTGACCGACACCGAGCCACCCGCGTCGGCGAGCATCGCCAGCTGGTCGTCGGAGAGACCGTTGCCGTGCACGACGGTCGTGCGGTCGTCGAGCAGGCCGCGCGCGTGCATCCCGGCGATCGGCCGGTCGCCCCGCGGCCAGCCGGCGGTGCCGTGGACGTGCATGCTCACCGGTAGCCCGAGTTCCCGCGCCAGCGCGACATCCGCGGCGGTCTCGTCCATCGTGGACATCACGGGTCCGCGCAGCCCCAGCGCCATCTCGTCGCCGGGCAGCAGCGCCCGCACCCGCCGGATCTCCGGCTCGATGTCCGGGCCCGCGGCGCCGTAGCAGAAGATCGAGCGGCCGGGGGCGTCCCGCAGGCCCTGGATCGCGGCGTCGGCGTTCTCGGGCCGGTCGGCGCGGTGGAACCAGTCGAGCAGGGTCGTGACGCCCGAGTTCAGCGCTTCGATCCGGCCGAGCAGGTTGCCGAGGTGGACGTCTTCGGGGCGGTAGTGCGGCCCGAGCGTGCCGTGCATGGCGACGCGGTACTGGCCGAACGTCCAGCCGGCGCCGATGCCGCGGAACGCGGTCTGCCAGGTGTGCCGGTGGGTGTCCACGAAGCCGGGCAGCACGATCTTGCCCGCGGCGTCGACGACTTCGGCCCCGGCCGCATCGAGGTTCGGGCCGACCGCGGCGATCCGGCCGTCTTCGATGAGCACGTCACCGCGGGGCAGGTCGCCGATCGCCGGATCCATGCTGACCACCAGGCCGCCGCGCACGAGTGTCTTCACGAGTGTCCTCCCAGAAGTTGATGCGTCAACTCTAACTTAGACTCGACCCATGGCGGACATGAGCCCCGAGGACTGGGCCTTCTGGGAAACCTGGATGCGCGCGCACCGCCTGCTGGTCGGCGAACTCGACCGCGGCCTGCAACGCGACTGCGGCATCTCGAAGGCGGAGTTCAGCGTGCTGAGGACGTTGCGGCACCCGATGCGCGTCGGCGAGCTCGCCGATGAACTCGCCTGGGAGAAGAGCCGGGTGGCGCACCTGCTGACCCGCATGGAGAAGCGCGGCCTGGTGACCCGCACCGAGGCCGGGGCCGGCGGCCGGCGCACCGGGATCGAGCTGACCGCCGAGGGCCACCGCCTGGCTGCCCGCGCCACCCGGGCCCACGGCGCGAACGTCCGGCAGCACGTCCTCGACCGGCTCACCCCGGACCAGGCCGCGGCCATCCGGTCCTGGAGCGAGGAGCTGATCGAGCGCGTCGGGCAGGTCTAGAACAGCGCCGCGACCAGCGCGCCCAGCGGGGGCACCGCCTGCGCGAGGGCGCCACCCCGGCCCGCCCCGCGCGGGCGGCTCAACGCGAGCACGTCCGACACTCCGAGGGCGACCCCGGCCAGCAGCATGAACCCGCAGCAGTAGAGCACCAGCGCGCGCCCGGCGTCGACGTGCCCGGTGTGCACGGGTGGCCGGCAGGTTCGCCGCCGGGATCCTGAAGATGCCCTCGTGCACGCCCGGCCGCTCGAACAGCAGCACCTCCCAGGTGAACGCGAGCAGGTGGACCAGCACCGCCAGCCCGGCGAAGACCTGCGCGACGGCGTTCACGGCACGAGCTCGATCCCGTGCTGCCCGGCGATCTCCGGGATGCGGTCCGGCGTCGCCCGGTCGACGGCGCGGAAGAAGCGGCCCAGGCCGTCGGTCGGGCACACCGCGAGGAACTGCGCCGACGGCGTGTGCACCGTGAAGGTGTTGGCCGCGCCCGCCGGGATGCTGATCGACGCCCCGGGGCCGAGGTCGTGGAGTTCGCCGTCCACGTACACCGTGATGCGCCCGTGTAGGACGTAGAAGCTCTTCGCCCAGGGCTCGGTGTGCGGCGGGACCGACGGCCCGCGCGGCGCGTCGACCTCGAACACCTCGTAGGTGCCGCCGGTGTGCTCCGCGCCGACCTTGACGGTGATCCGCGCGTCCTTCGTGTCGAGTTCCGGGCCTTCGCCCGGTGCGCTGAAGTGGGTCATGCCGAAGATGCTGGGACACACCGGCGGGGCGGGCCATCCCGGAAAAGCGGGATACCCGGCGCGTCCCGGGCGGCGCATACTGCGTCCATGTGGGACGGCCGGGCGCAGGCGGTGCGGCGGGACGTCGCCGCGCTCGCCTCCGCGGGCCTCGGCGTCGCCGAGCTGCACGCCGCCGCCATCGAGCTGGTCGACCGCGTGGTGCCCGCCGAGCTGACGTGCTGGGCGTCGCTCGATCCGGACACCGCGGTGATCAGCTCGATGACCAGCGGCCGGGCCCGCATCCCCGGCGAGTACGAGCCACTGCTGGCGACGTATGAGTACGACGGCGCCCAGCCGCACACCTTCGCCGAGCTGGCACGGCTGCTTGCGGGGGTTCCGGGTGGCGAAGCCCCCGGCCCGGGGCGGAGCCCCGGATGTTACAGCGGCCGGTGCCCGTGGCGCGCTTATCCGACCTGCCGCGCCGGGCCGCCGAGCGCAGCGGCCGGCTCGCCGAGGTCTGGCGGCCGCTGGGGCTCGGTCACGAACTGCGCGTCGTCTTCCGGGTCGACGGCACGTCGTGGGGCGCGGCCGGCCTGGTGCGGCGCGGCGAGTTCAGCGACCGCGAGGTCGAGTTCCTGACGTCGGTCGCGCCGGCGCTCGCGGCGGCGACGCGGGTGGCCGCGCGCGCCCGCGCGACGCCGGCGCGGGCCGAACCGGCGATCGTGGTCGTCGGTCCGGACGGCGGGCAGCGGGCGGCCACCGCGGCGGCCGCGGCCTGGCGCGCCGAACTCGACGAGATCGCCCCAGGCCGGTTCGCCGTCCTTGTGCGCGCGGTGGTGACCGGGGCCCGCGCGGCGGCGACCGGGACGTTCCGCGCCCGGGTGCGCGACGCCCACGGCGGGTGGATCGTGGTGCACGCCAGCCGGTTGGTGGCGGGGGAGGACGACGGCGAGACGGTCGTGACCGTCGACCGCGCCTCGGGTGCCGAGCTGCTGGGCGTGCTGCTCGCCGCGTACGGCCTGACCGCCCGGGAGCGCGACGTCTGCCGCGAGGTGCTGGCCGGACTGTCCACAACGGACATCGCGGCCCGGCTGGCGATCTCGGCCCACACGGTGCAGGACCACCTCAAGTCGGTGTTCGGCAAGGTGGGCGTCCGCAGCCGTGGGGAACTGACCGCGAAGCTGCTGTCCTGACCATTCCCGCCGGAAACCGTCGAACGACGATTTCGGCATCGGTGCCCGAAATGCGGTGCCGCCGCCCGCACCTGCATGATACCTTCCGCAAATTGCGGGCGGTGGGGACAAAGGGGGCGGCATGGCCGACGACACCACGCGTTATCTCTGTGCGGCGTCCTACCTCGATCCCGCCTACAGCCGGCGGGCCATCACCGAGTTCCTCGTCGAGCCCACCCGCCCGGTCCCGCCGTCGCCGGGCCTCGACGCCGGCCGCGTGCTCACCGAGGCGGTGCGCGCCCGGGCCCGCCGCAAGAACTACGACGGCCTGCTGGTGGTGCTGATGATCGTGGTCATCGGGCTGCTGTGGGACAACCCGCTGCTCTACGGCTGGATCGTGCTGTCGCTGCTGCTCGTCGCCGCGCGGGCGGGGAAGAGCGCCTACGCGTTGGAGAAGACGCTCAACCCGAAGACGCTGGTCGTGCTCGGCGTCGCGATCGTCGTGGCGTGGCTGCTGCTGTCCTATTCGGACGAAATCTTCGATTCGGGCAGCAGCCGGTACTCCTCGCGTTACTACCAGGACGTCGAGTTCGGGGACTCGTCCGGCGGCGACACCGCCCGGACCGTCATCGGCATCGTGCTCGCGGTGGTCGTGTGCGTGGCGGTGACGATCGAGCGGTGGTCCCTGTGGAACCTGCTGACGACGCGCTTCAAGCGGTTCGCCGGAACCACCGGTGGCGGCAGCCTCACCGGGCTGCTCACCGAGGATTTCCGCGGGCAGCTCGCCCGCTACCAGGGCAGCACCGGGACCGACGGGGCGCCGGGCGCGCCGCTGGTGGTCTACCGCGGGTACAACCCGTTCGTGGGCGCCGGATTCCGCCGTGACGCGTGGTCCATGGCGATCCCGCTGGAGCGGGTCGAAGACGCCGAAGGCCGGCCGGAGCTCACCACCGAAGCCCTCTACGACGGGATCCGCGCGGCGATCGCGGACCTCCGCCACGCCAGTGCGCTGTCGCCGGACCACCGGCTCGGCGGGCTGACGGTGACCGAGGCGGTGTTCACCCCGGCCACCGAGCTCGTCGACCACCTCGGCGAGCCGGAGGCCGCCGCCTACCTGCCGGACCTCGAGCACCCGCCGCACACCCGGCTCGGCGCGGCCGACGTCGCCCGGCTGCGCACGGAGCCGAAGGAGTGGGCGCGCTACTACCTGTCGTTCCAGGTGGAGACCTGGGACCGGGACCTGGTGCTCACCACGTTCCTGCACGTCGCGGTGGACGACACGACGCTGTACGTCGAGTGGACGCCGTACATGCTGCCGCCGATCCGGGCCGAGTACCGCGTGGTGGACAAGATGCGGCCGGACTCGCTGCGCCCGCTCGGCCAGGGCCTGCTGGCCTGGCTGGAGATGCCGGCGAGCCTGCCGGGCCGGATCCTGAACCTCGCGTCGTGGATCCGGCAGCCCAAGCGCGAGCCCGGCGTCGTGGACCCGGACCGCTACGGTGCCGCGAGCTCGTTGCGCGAACTCGCTTCGGTGAACCTGTTCGCCGACTACTTCCAGCTCGTCGACATCACGCGCTACGAGAAGATCATCGAAAGCCGCCTCCTCCCGGCGATCGGCAAGCTCCTCGAGGACGCGGGCTTCTCGACGGCGAAGTTCGAAGAGCAGGCCTCGGTCGTGATCAACAACGACATCACCATCCGCGGTGACAACCGCGGGCCGATCACCCAGACCGGGGTGCGCACCCCGCGCCCCCGCCCGCCCGCGAACCCCGGCCGCCCGGCCAGGACGGAGACCTGATGGGCCACCGCATTTCGAACAAGGTCAGCATCGGCGGCGACAACTCGGGCAAGATCACCCAGACCGGCATCGAAGCCGGCGGCGCGGATGAGGCGGTCTCGTCGCTGGCCTCCCTGGTGGAGCGACTGGCGACCGAGGTGCGCGGCGGCGGGCTGGCCAAGCAGGAGATCCTGGAGGACACGCTCACCGACCTGGCCGCCGACCTGCGCGCGGGCGACGCCGCGGAGCCGGCGGTGGTGCGCAGCCGGTGGGAGAAGGTCAAGGGGTTGTTGGGCGGGGTGGCGCAGTTTTCGGAGCTGGTCGCGAAGATCTCCGACCAGGTGCAGAAGATCTTCGGCTAGCGGAGACCGCCCTCGCCGGACGGGAGCCCGCTGGCTATACCTTTCTCGCCACCACCATGTAGTTCTCGGCATCGAGGCTGAACGTGCTGAGTTCCGTCCGGAGCCCGACCCGGTGCAACTCGACTTCGAGTTCTTCGTACCGGTAGGGCCAGCTCGACAGCAGTTCCGAGCGGGCGCGAACCGACCCAGCCGGATCCACTTCCGCGATCGCGATCTCGATGTGGTGCTCGTCCTCCCAGTTCGGCGCAATGTCCCAGCGGTAGACCACGACGGCATCGCGCCCGTTCCGGCGGACGAGCCGGTCACCGATGTCCAGCCGGGAACCCCTGGCCCGCACGAGTTCCCAAGTGCGGGAGGTGAGTACCAGGCGCCCGCCACGGCGCAGAAGCCGTGACATCGACTCGAGAGCGGCAACTCTGCCGCGCGCGCCCTTGGCGTGGTGCAGCGAGTTGCCAACGCAGAAGACCACGTCGAAGGTGTCGTCATCGAAATGGTCGGGCAACTCTTGCCAGTCCGCCCGCACGGTCCGGACGGATGCCCTGAACTCCTCGGACAATTCCGCAGTCCGGCGAACCATCGCTTCGCTGGCGTCAGTGGCGACAACGTGCATGCCGAGACCGGCGAGGCCGACCGCCAACTGCCCGGTCCCGCACGAACAATCGAGGACGTGAGCGTTCGGCGGTAGGAGACCGAGGACGTCCTCGAACGACGCGGCGAACTCGGCCGGAGCCAGCTTCGCCTCTGAGATGAGCCACTCGTACACCTCGGCAAGCGCGTCATAGCCCCTCACAACCACTACCTCCGTCACGCGGCAGGCTCACGGTGGCCATCAGTACATCAGCGGAGCAAGCCGGTCACCAATGGTTTTCGCGAGGGCAACGCGGACGTGTGGGGTGCGGTGGAACCGTTAGAGGAACTTCCGCAGCAGGGCGTTGACCTCGTCCGGCCGTTCC
Organism: Amycolatopsis sp. NPDC003731; assembly: GCF_053586895.1. Taxonomy (NCBI): domain Bacteria; kingdom Bacillati; phylum Actinomycetota; class Actinomycetes; order Pseudonocardiales; family Pseudonocardiaceae; genus Amycolatopsis; species Amycolatopsis sp. NPDC003731. The sequence goes on from NZ_JBSFNC010000007.1 coordinate 96,906, forward strand.
ATCGACGGCAGGTGCCCGGTGTCCGCCAGCTCGGCCAACTCCGCCCGGGGCAACGACTCCGCCAGGTGGGCCGACAGCTCCACCAGGCCCGGCGCGTCCGACGTCCCGATCACCACCAGGGCCGGCGTGGTGATCTCCGCCAGCCGGTGCCGGGTGTCCGGGATCCGCTCCGTCCACTGTGGAGCAGTCCAGTCGTGCCGGTACACCTGCTCGCACATTTCCCGCACCAGCGCCACCATTTCCGGTGGCAGGACCGAGATGTCCCGGCCTGGCCCCGCGACCATGTAGCGGATGTTGGCCTCCGCCATGGCCCGGACGTCCGCCGGGTCGACGTCGGCGTCCCGCGCCTGGTAGCGGGCGAGGCGGTCGCCCGGGAAGAACTCCTCGGTCAGCCGGGCGAGGTCCGCCTGCATGTGGTCCGGCCAGGTGTGCCCGGTCAGGCCCGAGCCGAGCAGCACCAGCCGGGTGATCCGCTCCGGCGCGGCGAGGGCGGCGTCCAACGCGCACGCCCCGCCCATCGAGGCCCCGACCAGCGCGGCCTGCTCGATCCCCCGGGCATCGAGCAGGGCCAGCAGGTCCTCGTAGTGGGCGTGCTCGCCGGCCTCGCCGCGGGTTTCCCCGAACCCGCGGCGGTCGTAGCGGATCACCCGGTGGGTGGCGGCGAGCTCGGTGAACTGCGCGTCCCACATCCGGCGGTCGCCGATCGCGGCGTGCAGCAGCACGACGGCGGGCCCCTCTCCCGCTTCGTCGTAGCCGAACGCCGTCCCGCCCACCTCGATCGTCGCCATGGCCCCGAATCTGCCACACGACCGCGTCACACACCGCCGGTTTCGCTGAGGGCGAGAAGCTAGGGTGCGGTGCATGACCGACGGATTCGACCTGACGCGCGACGGCGAAGTCGCCCGCCTGACGCTGACCCGGCCGGAGAAGATGAACGCCATCACCTACGGCATGTGGGCGGCGATCCCGGACGTCGTCGCCGAGGTGGAGGCCGACCCGGCGCTCAAGGCGCTGGTGATCGCCGGGGCCGGCCGGCACTTCTCGGCCGGCGCCGACATCAGCGAGTTCGGGGAGCTGCGCACCACGGCGGAAGGTGCGGCGAGCTACGACAAGGCCGTCGAAGGCGCGGTCGCCGCCCTCACCGCGATGCGCAAGCCGTCGATCGCGATGATCCGGGGCAACTGCATCGGCGGCGGCTGCCAGGTCTCGGTCGCCTGCGACTTCCGGTTCGCCGCCGAGGGCGCGCGGTTCGGCATCACCCCGGCGAAGCTCGGCATCGTCTACCACTTCGACTCGACCCGCCAGCTCGTCTCGCTCGTCGGCCCGGCGCACGCCAAGTACTTCCTCCTCTCCGGCGAGCTGATCACCGCCGCCCGCGCCCGCGAAATCGGCCTGCTCAACGACGTCTTCCCGGCCGGTGACCTCGAAGCCTCGACGCTGGCGTTCGCCGAGACGCTGTGCTCGCGCTCCCAGGCGTCCGTCCGCGGGATGAACCGGATCATCGAAAAGATCGTCGCCGGGCAGGAGACCTCCGACGCCGAGGTCGAGGAGATCCGGTCGGAAGCCCTGCACGGCGAGGACTACGCGGAGGGCGTCGCCGCGTTCCTCGAGCGGCGCCCGCCGCGGTTCACCTTCCGCTGACCTCGAAGTCCAGGTAGGCGTGGAAGTGCTCGGCGACGACGTCGGTGACGCCGGCGGGGTCGAGCTTGCCGTCGATCTCGATGACGCGGATGCCGAGGTCCCGCGCCGCCCGCACGGCGTGCGCGGCGAGCATCCGGTCGCGCGTCAGCCGGGTGCGCTGCTCCGGGATCGCGGGCCCGTCGGGCCGGTGCCGGAGCTGGTGCTGGCGGAACAGCTCGGTCGGCACCAGCACCACCATCCGGCCGGGGGAGTCCACGAGCGGGGCGACGAGCTCCGGCCGCAGCCCCCGGCCCTCGGCGACGATCGGCCGCGGCGAGGTCAGCGCGCGCAGGTCGTCGACGGCGCAGCGGAAGCGGTGGCCGAACTCGGCCATCATCGCGGTCAGCTGGTCACCGACCGGGAGGTCGTCCGGCAGCGGGTCGCCGGGCCGGGCCCGGTCGTCATGGTGGTAGGTCGTCAGGCCGTGCCGCTCGGCCAGCAGCCGCGCGACGGTGGACTTCCCGGTCCACGGAGCGCCGCCGATCCACAGCGCCTGCCCGAGGGTGCCGAACGGATCCCAGGTCATGAGACGACTATTGCGGGACCGGCGGCCCGATGGCCAGTGTTCCGGCGCCGGTTGATCCGTTCAGCGCAGGGTGACCCGGCACGCACGCCCCGGCGTCAGGTCCGGTCGCCCTCACCGTCGACGACGAGCACGGTGGAGGCGTCCGCGAAGTCCGGTTCCGGGCCGATCCGGAAGTGGAACCGCGAGCCGGGCCGGACGGCGGCGATCACCTGCGTTTCGGCCGTGTCGAGCACGATGATGGCGAGCTCGGTGGTCTTCGGCTCCGGGCGGAACACGACGTCCGGACGCGGTTCGGGAACCACGATCGGGAGCGGCAGGGTGCCGCTGACCGAGCCGGAGCCGAAGTCCTCTTCGTCGCGCTCCGGCGGCTCGAACGGGGCCGGCGGGAGCAGCTGCGGTCGGCGCCGCCACCAGAGCCCGGCGAGCAGGCCGGTCAGCAGGCCGCCGGTGCCGCTGACGACCGACGCCAGCCCGACGCCGAGCCCGGACGGCTCCTCGGCCACCGCAGGCGGCCCGGCCGGTGCGGCGGGCACGGGCGCCGGCAACGGGCCGAACCGCACGCCCGGTTCCGGCGCGGCGTCGTCGGGCAGCTGGAGCACCTGACCGGGCTCGATCGCGGCGGGGTCGGTGAACGGCGTGCCGTCCGGCCGCGGCCGCCCCTGGTTCAGCCGGAAGATCTCCGGGAAGCGCCGCCCGTCGCCGAGCGCGCGCTCGGCGATCTTGAACAGCGTGATCTCCTCGGGGTTGTCGGCATGCGGCACGATGAAGTACTTGACCGGAGGCGGCGGATCGGCCTGCGCGAGCGCGGGACCGCCGGCGAGCACGGCGAAGAGGACACCGGCGCAGCCGGCCTGCCCGGCCCGCCCGAGGACGCGGCGAACCGCGGGAACCCGGTTTACGACCATCGTCGGCACCTCTCCCCGGCGACCCGCTGGGGTCTCCGGTGTCGCCCTCTACACGGGGCGGGTGCGGACGCGGTTCAGATCTTGTCCCACGGCACGGTCGCGTACGCCTCGGCGAACAGGGCCACGGCGCGGTCTGCCGGCGGCAGCACGAGGTCGTCGACGGCCGTGACCGCACGTCCGGGCGTCTCGGAGTTCGTCAGGACCATCGCGTCGAATCCGCGCAGGTCGGCGGGCCGGACTTCGCGCGTCTCCTGCGGGACCCCGAGCCGACGCAAGGCTTCCCGCTGCACCAGCATCGTGATCCCCGGCAGCACCGCGGCGTCCGGCCAGACGACGGTGCCGCCGGCGAGGAACGCCGCGTTCCAGATCGACGCCTCGCTGATCCGCCCCGCGAGGTCGACGAACAGGGCGTCGTCGAAGCCCGCCAGGCGGGCTTGCCGGGCTTCGTGGATCAGGCCGAACGTGCCGAGGTGCTTGACCTGCGGCAGATCGCGTTGGTACCGCACGGTCCGCAGGCGCAGCGGCGCCGGATCGGGCTCGTGCGGCGGCCCGGTCCGGACCAGGATGTCCGGCGTCATCGGCTCGTCGAACGACCGGGTGAGCACGACGACCCGGACCGAGAGCGCGGGGTCGTCCGCGATCGCCTGCCGGACGTGGGAGCGCACCAGGCCGGTGTCGAGATCGGTGCCGAACAGCAGCCGCGTGCTCGCGGCGAGCCGCTCGAGGTGGAACGCGAGCCCGCGGACCCTCCCGGCCCGGACCTGCATCGCGGTGAAGTGGCCGTAGGAGACCGATCCCGCGAGTGCGGCGTCCGGGCCGAGCGGATCCCCGTTCAGCTCGAAGCGGGGCGGCACTAGGAAACGGTGACGCCCGTGAACTTCACCTGCTTGGTCGGCGCACCGGTGCCGTCCTGCGGGTTCGGGTTCGCGATGCCGGCCTTCGCCACCGCGTCGAGCACCTTCAGGCCCTCGTCGCTGATGCTGCCGAACACCGAGTAGTCCGCCGGGAGGCCGTCGGCGCTGCCGTAGACCATGAAGAACTGGCTGCCGCCGGAGTTCGGGGCCTGCGTCTTCGCCATCGCCAGGATGCCGCGGCCGTACTTGATCTCCGGGAACGCCTCGTCCGGCATCGTGTAGCCCGGGCCGCCCTGGCCGTCGGTCGTCGGGTCGCCGGTGGCCGCCGGGTCACCGCACTGCAGCATCTGCAGGCCTTCGGTGCCGAGCCGGTGGCACATCGTGCCGTCGTAGAAGTTCTGCTTGGCCAGGCTGATGAAGCTCTGCACCGCGCAGGGGGCGAGCGCGCGGTCGAGCGTCAGCGGGATGTCGCCCGCGGTGCTCTTGAGCGTCACGTTCACCGTGCCGGTCGACGGGACGTTCTTGCCGTCCGGCGGGTTCACCTTCTTCGGCGCCTTGCCCGTCGCGTCGGCCTTGAAGTCGCACGACGTCGGGTTCGGCAGCGGCGTCGCCCGCTTCGGCAGCGCGGTGCGCTGCGTCGGGATCTGGATTTCGGTCGGCGGCGGGGCGGCCGAGGACGACGCGGCGGTGTCGGTGCTGTCGCCGCTGTTCGCGCTCACGATCCACACCACGACACCGGCGACGACGAGGACGGCCACGCCGACCACACCAGCCCCGATCATCCGGCGTCGCTTCTGCTGCTCCAATCGGCGCTCGAGCTGCCGCTCGAGTTTGCGCTTCGCAGCTTCGCGGCGCTGCTGGTTGGTCGCCACCCCGTACCCTCCAGGTTTCCGCTCGTCTCACACGTTTGAGGTAGCGGCAGTGTATGGGCACAGCCTGTGAGGACCATGTACAGGGCCCGCTAGTCTCAACCCGATCGTGATCGGCGCCATCCGGCGCGGAAGTCCGGGGAGGCGTTCGGTGCTCGTCGTCGGGTTCGGCAGCGGCCCGCTGCAGGCCAACTGCTACCTGCTGGCGGCGGCCGCCGGCGGGCCGTGCGTGGTCGTGGATCCGGGCCAGGAGGTGGCCGCGCCGCTGGCCGCCGCGCTCGACGAACACGGCCTGGTCCCGGCCGCGTTGCTGGCCACCCACGGGCACCCGGACCACGTCGCCTCGGCGGCCGCGCTGTCGGCCGAGCACGGCGTCCCGCTGCACCTGCACGCGGAGGACGCCGCGCTGTACGAAGGGGAAAGCGTGCCTCTTTCGCCGGGCGTGTTCGCCGGCCTGGACGTCGACGTCCGCCACGTGCCGGGCCACACCCCGGGATCGGTGGTGCTGGGCCTGGCGACGCCCGAGGGCGGCCGGCTCGCCCTGACCGGGGACACGCTGTTCGCCGGCTCGGTCGGCCGCGGGGACGTGACCACGGCGCTGCGGGACCTGCTGGCGGCGTTCCCGGACGAGACGGTGGTGCTGCCGGGCCACGGCCCGGCGACGACGATCGGCCGGGAACGCGCGGGCAACCCGTTCCTCGCCGGGACGGGGGCGGGACGGTGACCGAACGCATCGCGCTGTTCGAGGAGGACCCGCGCGGCCGCCGTCGCCGCGGGATCTCGGGCCTGATCGGGGTGGTGATCGTCGCCGCGGCGTTCGGCGGGATCGCCGGCCTGATCGGCGGCACGGTGACCGGCCTGGTCGTCGCGCTGGTGATCGCCCTGCCGCTGCTGTACGTGATGGCGGTCAGCATCCGGCGCCGCGTCTGGCTGGAGGGCTCGACGCTGATCGTGCGCACGTGGGGCTTGCGCCGTGTCGACTTGACGACCGCGACCCGGCTCGACCTCGTCGTCGGCGACGTCCGGGGCAGCCGCACGGTGAGCCTGCTGGTCAACGCCGGCCAGCGCGGCAAGGTGGCGAAGGTCGACCTCGCCGTGTTCTCCGGGACGGGCGGGCGCGAGCTGGGCATCGTGCCGCTGCGGAAGCTGGCGAACGCGCTGATGAACAACACCGAGGCCAACGGTCTCGTGTTCGGCGAGCTGCTGGTCGCGGAGCTGAAGGCCGAGGCGCGCGGGTCCGGCGTGGCGGAGCGCCCGCTCTACCGGCTGGCGTCGGTGGCGCCGTCGGGCAAGTACGTGCAGCGCTTCACGATGGAAGCCGTCAGCCGCTTCGTGGCGACGCTGGACTGAGCACCGTCCCGAGGTGCCCGGCGGGCTCCCGGGAGGCGATCAGCGCGGCCAGGACGGTGGTCACCGGGACGGCCGCGACGATGCCCACGCTGCCGGCGAGCGTCCGGATGATCTCCTGCGCGATGTCCTCGCTGCCGAGCAGCGCGCCGAGCCCCACGCCGGAGATCGACGAGTACAGCAGCACCGGCAGCGCGGCCCCGGCGTAGGCCATCACGAGGGTGTTGACCGCCGAGCCGACGTGGTCGCGGCCGATCCGCAGGCCGGAGTGGTAGAGCTCGCGCCAGGTCAGGTCCGGGTTGGCCCGGCGGAGTTCCCAGACGGCGCTGGTCTGGGTGACGGTGACGTCGTCGAGCACGCCTAGGGCGCCGATGACGACGCCGGCGAGCAGCAGCCCGCGCGCGTCGATGCCGTGGCCGAGCGAGCCGATGAGCGTCGAGGTGCTGTCGTCGAGCCCGGTCAGCGAGGCGGCGGCGGAGAAGATGGCGGACAACACACCGATGAGGGCGAGGCTGACGAGCGTCCCGAGCACGGCGGCGGACGTCCGCGCGGAGAGGCCGTGCGTCAGGTAGAGCGCGATGAACATGATGGCCCCGGCCCCGGCGATGGCCACGACCAGGGGATTCTCGCCGGCGAGGATGGCCGGGAGGATGAAGAGCGCGATGACGACGAAGGACAGCCCGAGCGCCACGAGCGCGGCGACGCCTTGCCACCGCCCGAGCACGAGCACGGCGACGGCGAAGAGGGCGGCGAGGACGAGCAGCGGCGTGCCGCGCTGGAAGTCGACGAGCTGGAAACTGGCGGGATCGTTCGAGTTCCCGCCGTTGTAGGCGAGGACGACGGCGTCCCCGGCGGCGAAGCGCGGGGTGCTGGGCTCGATCGGGACGGTGAGACGCAGCGGTTTCCCGTCGGCGGGGCCGTCGGTCATGGTGAGGTCGACGGTCAGGCAGGGTTTCGCGTTCGGGTCGGTCTGGTCGCCGACCTGCACCTGCCCCTGGGCGAGGCACGGGCCGGTGGCGGTGGTCCGGATGTCGGCGTGCACGGGGGTGCCCTGCGGGACGACGCTGGTGGGGGAGGCCTTGCCCCAGGGGTAGAGGACGACCATGCCGACGACGGTGGCGAGGGCCAGCGGGGCGAGCAGCCAGATCAGGAGGAGCTTGACGCGCCGGGAGGCGGGGGCGGCGGGGCCGTGTCCGTGTCCGTGTCCGTGTCCGGCGTGCGCGGCTTCGGTTTCGGCGGGGGCTTTGCGCCGGGGACGGGCGCTGGTTCCGGTGGCCCGCTGCGGCCCGGTGTCCCCGCGGCGGCGCCGGGGTTCGGCCTGGCCGTTTTCGGCCGGCACCCGCAGCGATCCGGTGGCCCGCTGCGGCCCGGTGTCGGCTCGCTTGTCCGCGGCCGGAACCCGCTGCGGTCCCGTGTCCGTGCGGCGGCGCGCCGGATCCGCCGCGCGGCGGGCACCCTCGGCGGGCGTGCGGCGGGCTGGTTTCCGCGACGTTCCGGACGTGCCGCGGGCCGGGGAAGGGGACACCTCGTCCGTGATCCGGCGAATCGGGCCGGTTGCGTCGTCGTCCAGGTCGGGGCGGTCCACCCGCACATCCTGACAGCGGGATTCCGCACCCCGCGCGAGGGGCCGCCGACGGCCCGGTTCGTCCCGAAGCGCCGATCCCGCGTGATTGGAGGGTCATCTCGCGTGATTGGAGGGTCATCTCGCGTGATTGGCGGGTCGACACGAAGTTCAGCCGTAGGCCTGGCGGACGTGGACGCGGCGGTAGGCCGACGGCGGGGTGTCGAAGTGGTCCAGGAAGGCTTGGCGCAACGTCTCCGTCGAGCCGAAGCCGCAGCGGCGGGCGATCGTCGCGAGCGGGAGGTCCGTTCCGGACAGGAGCCGGGCCGCGTGCTCGGTGCGGATCGTGCGGACGTACCGGCCCGGGGTCGTGCCCAGGTGGGCGTCGAACAGCCTGGTCAGCTGGCGCGTGCTGATCCCCGCCCGGGCCGCCAGCGCGGGCGTGCCCAGGTCGGCGTCCAGGTGCTCCGCGATGTACGCCGTGAGGTCGCGGACCTCCCGGTGCTCCGGCGGCGGGCCGGCCAGGAAGAGGCTCACCTGGGCCTGGTTGCCCGGCCGCTGCAAGTACGTCACCAGCGCGCGGGCCGCCTCGCGGGCCAGCGACGGGCCGTGGTCGGCCTCCACCAGCGACAGCGTCAGGTCCAGCCCGCTCGTCACGCCCGCCGCCGTGTAGACGTTGCCGTGGCGGACGTACAGCGGCACCGGGTCCACCGTCACCGACGGGTAGTCCCTGGCCAGGCGCGCCGCGTAGCGCCAGTGCGTCGTCGCGCGGCGGCCGTTGAGCAGGCCCGCCGCCGCGAGCACCTCCGCGCCCGTGCACACCGAGGCCACCCGGCGGCTGGTGCGGGCGAGCCGCCGGACGTGGGCCAGGACGCGCTCGTCGGCCGCCGCGGCCGTGCTGCCCCAACCGCCCGCGACGACCAGCGTGTCGAGGTCGCCGGCGACCTGGTCGAGCCGCAGGTGCGGCTGCAGCGTCAGCCCGGAGCCGGTGGTGATGCCGTGGCCGTCGACCGAAGCCAGCTGCAGCTCGTACGGCGGCCGCGCGCCGAGCCGGTTCGCCGCGTCGAACACATCGGCGGGGCAGGCGATGTCCAGCAGCTCGGCGTCGGCGTAACCGACGATCGCGACCCGTCTGGGTGAGCCTGGCATGACCGAACGCTAGCAGCCGGACCGGCGCTCGGACGTGGTTCGCAGGAATTCGGACATCCGCGCCGCCCGCCGATCGCCCGAAAGCCACGGTGAACGGCATGACCGATGACCGGAAGACCATCGCCTTCGTCGTGTACCCCGGCCTGACGCCGCTCGACCTCGTCGGCCCGCTCCAGGTGCTCAGCGCGCTCGGCCGGCTCGATCCGCGCTTCCGGACCGTCGTGGCCGGCGCCACCAAGGACGCCGTCGGCACCGACACCCCGCTCCGGATCGCTCCCAGCCACACCTTCGACGAAGTGCCGTCGCCCTTCGCCGTGCTGGTGCCCGGCGGCACCGTCCCGACCCTGCGCGCGATGGCCGACGAGCGCCTCCTCGCCTGGCTCCGCAGCGCCGCCGAGACGGCCGAGCTGGTGACGTCGGTCTGCACCGGCTCGCTCGTCCTCGGCGCGGCCGGGCTCCTGGACGGCCGGCAGGCGACGACGCACTGGATGTTCCGCGACCTGCTGACCGCGCTCGGCGCCACCCCGGTCGCCCGGCGGTGGGTCGAGGACGGCCCGGTGATCACCGCGGCCGGCGTCTCGGCGGGCATCGACCTGGCGCTGCACCTGGCGGAACGGCTGGCCGGACGGCAGGTCGCGACGAACATCCAGTTCGCCATCGAGTACGACCCCGAGCCGCCGCAGGGCGCCCTGGATTGGGCGAACCAGCCCTACGGCGACCTCAAGCCGCTGCGGGAGCACACGCTGCGCGAAGGCCTGGCGGAGCACCCGGGTCTGCTGGAGAAGCTGCTCGCCCGCGCCTGAGGCCGAACGTCGTCGGCCATCCGGGTGAGCGGGGTTCCCCCGACGCGCCGGGAGGTTAGATTCAGCTCGCTCGATCAGGTGATCTCGCGGGTGGGGTGTTGTAGCCGTGCGGTTCCAGGTCCTCGGCCCGTTGACGGCCTCCGTCCCGCTGCCGTCGGCGGCCCAGCCGCGGCGGCTGCTCGCCGTCCTGCTCGCCCGCGCCGGCCAGTTCGTCGGCCGCGACACGCTGGTCGACGAGCTGTGGCCGGACGGCGCGCCGTCGAGCGCCGCCGCCATCGTGCAGGTCACCGTGTCGAAGCTGCGCAAGACGCTCTCGCCCGGTCTCGGGGCCGCCGAGGCCGGGCAGCGCCTGCGGTCGGGGCCGCGTGGGTACGCCCTCGCCGTCGAGCCGGGGGAGCTGGACGCGGACGAGTTCCTGGCGCTGCTCGCCTCCGGCGCCGACGACCGCGCGCAACGCCGTCGCGCGCTCGAACGGGCGCTGGCGTGCTGGCGGGGCGACGCGTTCGCCGACGTCGCGGGCGGCCCGCTGCTGGAGGCGCACAAGCTGTGGCTGGACGACCGGCGCTCGGCCGCGCTGCTGCAGCTGGTCGAGCTGGAACTCGCCGACGGTGACGGCGGGGCGGTCGTCGAGCGGCTCGACCCGGTGGTCGCGGCCCGGCCCGCCGACGAGCGGTTCGCCGCCCGGCTCGCCGCCGCCCTCGGTGCCGTCGGCCGCCGCGAATCGGCCCTGGAGGTGCTCCGCCGGACCCGCCGGGCGCTGTGGGACGAGGCGGGCGTGTGGCCGGGCGCCGACCTCGTCGAGGTGTACCGCCGGATCGCCGGCACCGAGTGGACGACGCCGGGGCCGCCCGCCCAGCTCCCGCCCGCGGTCCCCGACTTCACCGGCCGCGCGGCCGAGCTGGCCGACGTCGGCCGCGCACTGCGCGGACCGGCCCCGGTCGTGCTGCACGGTGCCGCCGGGGCGGGCAAGTCCGCGCTGGCGGTCCAAGCCGCCTGGCGGGCCCGCCGCCGGTTCCCCGACGGCCAGCTGACCGCGTCGCTGCGCGCCCCGGACGGGACCCCGGCCGAACCGGCGGCCGTGCTGACGGGCTTCCTGCGCCGGCTCGGCGCGACCCCGGCCGAACTCGCCGACCGCACCGGGCTGGCCGGGCTGTGGCGCGGCTACACCGCCGACCGCCGGCTGCTCGTGCTGTTCGAGGACGCCGTGTCGGAGGCCCAGGTGCGCGCCCTGCTGCCGAGCGGGCCCGGCTGCGCCACGCTGGTCACCACCCGCCGCGAACTGCCGGGACTGTGCGGGGCACGGGCGATCCCGGTCCCGGCACTGTCCACAGAGGACGCCTGGGCGCTGTTGACGGCGATCGCGGGGGAGGACCGCCTCCGGGCGGAACCCGAAGCAGCCCAACGGGTTCTCGGCCACTGCGCCGGGCTCGCCCTCGCCGTCCGGATCGCCGGCGTCAAACTCGCGACACGGCCGAACCAGTGCGTCGGCGACCTCGCCGCACGGCTCTCCGACGACCGCCGCCGCCTCGACGAGCTGACCGCCGGCGACCTCGGCGTCCGCGCCGCGGTGACGTCGGCGCTGCGCGAACGGCCCGCCGCCGAGGTGTCGCTGCTGCGGCTGCTCGCCGCCTTCGGCGTCGCCGTCCCGGACTGGTGCGCCGCGGCGCTGCTCGACCGGCCGCTCGGCGGAACCCGCGACCGCCTCGACGACCTGGCCGCCACGCACCTGCTGGAACCGGCCGGGCCGCGGTGGGTGGTGCCCCCGTTCGTACGGCTGGTGCTGGGCGAGACCCCGGCCGACGAAACCGCGCTGCGCCGGGCCTGCGAAGCCGCGCTGGCGCACGCCGAACACGCGCGCGGCCGTCGAGCACCCGGGCTGCCGAAGCCGGACCCGGTGATCGCCCGGCGGATCGCCGCCGACCCGGCGGCCTGGGCGGCCGAGGAGACCGGCCTGCTCGCCGCCGCCGTCCGGCTGGCGGGCGTGCACGGCCCGCCCGAGCTGACCGAACAGCTCGCCGACGCCTGCACCGCGCTGGCCGGCACGCCGTGGCTGGGCCACGCCGCCCGCGCGGTCTCGGTGCTCGGGCTGGCCGCGGCCCGCCGCCGTCGTGACCCGCGCGCGGAGGCCGAGAAGCTCCACAACCTCGGTGCGGTGCACTGGCAGCACGGCCACTGGCACCGGGCGCAGGCCTATTTCGTCATGGCCGAGCAGCGCTACCGCGCCCTGGACGACCCGCAGGGCACCGGCGCGGTGCTGGCCGCGCTCGCCGACGTCCACCTCGACGGCGGTGACCCGCGGGCGGCCGAGGCCGAGCTGCGGGAGGCGCTGGGGCTGCTGCGCGAGTGCGGGGACCGCCGCGGGCAGGCGGCCGCGGCCGCACAGCTGGGTTCGCTGGCCGAGGACGTCGGGGACGTGCGGCGCGCGGTCGAGAGCTTCGAGGTGAGCATGCTGCTCGCCCGGGAGTGCGACGACGGCCGCGGGCACGACCACGCTGCCAAGCGCTACGCCGACGTCCTGCGCCGCCACGGCGGCCGGGACCAGGCAGCAGACCTGCTCACCGGTGCGCTCGGCGGCGCCGTCCGCACCCGCGAGCGGCACTGGGAGGCCCACGTCCTGCGCAGCCTCGGCGACCTGCACACCGACGCCGGGGAAGTCGCCGACGGACAGCGGTTCCTGACGCGCTCGCTGGCGCTGTTCGAGCAGATCGGGCACCGGCACGCCGCCGCCTACACCCACCGCAGCCTGGCCGAGGCCCGCCGCCGCGCGGGCGATCCGGCGGGCGCGCGACGGCACCTGCTGCTCGCGCTGGACGTCTTCCGGGAACTGCGCGACCGCCGCGGCGCCGGGTACGCGCTGCTCAGCCTCGGGCGGACGCACGCCGAAGCCGGCGACCGGGGCGAAGCGGAACGGCTGCTGCGCTCCTCGGCGGGGTTGTTCCGCGAGCTCGGGTTCCCGCTGTGGGAGCTGCGGGCGCTGCACGAAATCACCGCCGTCACCAGCACTTCCCCGGATCGCGACCGGACTCGTGAAGTCTTGGCGAAGATCAGGACCTGACGGCGTCCCGGCCCGCCGCGCGGCACCGGCAGTTTGGCGAAGTTATGGCCGGCCCGATTTGGCTCACCCCCGTCCGGATCATCGCAGGGTAGGGAGACAGGTCATGCCGGGACAACGGATGCTGGCGCGGGTGGCACTGGGGCTGGCCGCGTCCGCCGCGACGGCGGTGTTCGCCACCATCGGCACCGCGCAGGCGACCGAGCAGGTCACCAAGCTCACCCAGGCGCAGGCCGCGTCGCAGCTGTCCGCCGCCGGTGTCACGCACTCGTCGAGCGGCGGCTGCACCAACCGCAACAACTCGACGTGCACGTCGTACGAGCAGATCAACCAGAGCACGGTCAGCGGGGTCATCACGCTGAAGCGGGCCAGCGGCTGCGCCATCAACATCACCGGGGGCACCGAGACCGGGCACGCGTCCGGCACCTACAGCCACTGGAACGGCTACAAGGTGGACATCTCGCACAACAGCTGCATCGACGCCTACATCAAGAACAGCTTCGGCTACGCCGGCCTGCGCGGCGACGGCTACCCGCAATGGAAGGCGGCCTCCGGCAACCTCTACTGCGACGAGGGCAACCACTGGGACATCACGTACTACACCTGCGGCTGCTGACCGGGCCGGGGCCTGCCGCGGGCAGGCCCCGGTTACCGGGTGCGACGAGCGGGTACCTCTCCGGGAGGAGGTGAGGGAGATGACATCCCCCCGAACCCGGGCGCCCCGGCACCGCACGGCGGTGCTCGGCGCGGCCGCCGGAGTGGTCCTGCTCGCCGGGCTCTACCTGGTCCTGGCCCCGTGGCTGACCGGCTTCGGCGGCGCGGGCGTGCTGGCGCTGAGCGACACCCTGGTCGGCCTGGTCCTGATCGCGCTGGCGATCGCCCGCACGGCCACCCGCCGGCTCGCGCTGATCGGCTGGGTGATCCCGGTCCTCGGCGCGTGGGCCGCCGTTTCGCCGTGGCTGCTCCGGCACAGCGGGGAGACCCCGCCGTCGGCGGGCGCTCTGGCCGGCAACGTCGTGGCCGGTCTGGTGGTCGTGGTGGCCGGGATCGCGGTGCTCGCCCGGAAGAACTGAGCCCCCTTCGAAGCGACGCGCCCGCGCGGATCCGCACGCGGGGAGAAACCGCTGTGCAATCGAGAGGAAGGGCACGGACCGCCGGATCCGTACGGTCGACGCACACCTACGGACCGCGGAGGAAATGCCCTCTCCGCTCGAAGGAGAGTGCAGTGAACGTCGCCCAGGCAGCACCCGCATCGATGGCGTCGGGTCTCGACCCGCGCCGCTGGAAAGCCCTCATCCTGCTCTGCACGGCCAACTTCATGGTGATCCTCGACGCGCAGATCGTCATCATGGGCCTGCCGTCGATCTCGGCGGACCTCAAGCTCTCGCCCGTCGCGGCGCAGTGGGCCCTCTCGGCCAACCTGCTCACCTTCGGCGGGTTGCTGCTGCTGGGCGGCCGCGCGGCCGACCTGCTCGGCCGGCGCAAGGTGTTCATCGCCGGCACCGCGTTGTTCCTGCTGGTGTCGCTGCTGTCCGGGTTCGCCTGGAACGCCGAGGTCCTGCTGGTGGCCCGGGCCCTGCACGGCGTTTCGGCCGCGCTGATGGCGCCGACCGCGTTGTCCATCCTGACCAACACCTTCCCCGAAGGCCGCGAACGCAACAAGGCGTTCGCCGCGTGGTCCGGGATCGCCTCCATCGGCGCGACCGTCGGCTTGCTGCTCGGCGGCACGCTCATCGACTGGCTGGGCTGGCAGTCCATCTTCTTCGTCAACGTCCCGGTCGCGCTGCTGATGCTGGTGCTGAGCCCGGTGCTGCTGCGGGAGAGCAAGGACGCGGGCAAGCAGCGGACGTTCGACCTCGCCGGCGCGGTCGTCAGCACGGCCGCGCTGGGCCTCCTGGTCTACATCCTGGTCGAGGCGCCCGCGAAGGGCTGGGTCAGCTTCCACACGCTCGGCCTGGGCGTGGTCTTCCTGGTGCTGGTCGCGCTGACGCTGGTGATCGAGAAGCGGTCGGCGGCGCCACTGGTGCCGCTGCGGCTGTTCCGGTCGCCCGCGCTGGTCGGCGGCAACGTCGTGACGGCGATCGTCGCGGCGCTGGCGTTCGGCATGTCGATGGCGATTTCCCAGTTCTCGCTCGGCGTGCTGCACTACACCGCGCTCGAGTTCGGCCTCAGCCAGTCGGCGATGCCGATCGCGGCGGTGGCCGGTGCCTACCTCGCGCAGGCCCTGCTCAACCGCCTCGGCATCCGCATCGTCTCGGTCGCCGCCGTGGTGCTGCTCGGCATCGGTTCCTTCCTGCTGACCGGGATCTCGCCGACCGGCAGCTACTGGGCCGACGTCTTCCCGGCCCTGCTCCTGTTCGGCCTGGGCCTCGGCGGCGGCCCGGTCGCCCTCGCGGCGGCGGCCCTGAACGGCATCGCCAAGCGCGACGCGGGTATCGCGTCCGGCTTCAACACCGCGGCCTTCCAGATCGGCGGCGCGATCGGCGTCGCGATCGTCTCCACGGTGATCGCCGCGCACATGGCGCAGGCGGCCACGAACCCGGCGGCGATCCTGGAGGGCTTCACGCAGGGCTTCGTGGCGTGCGTGATCTTCGCGGCCGTGGGCCTCGTGCTGGCCGTGGCGCTGCTGCGCAAGCAGGGCAGCCCGGTCCAGGTGGTGCCGGAGCAGCGGACGCACTGAGTTCCGGACACGGACGGCCTCCCCGGTTCCGCCGGGGAGGCCGTTTTCACGTGGAGATCCGGAGCCAGTCGCCGTCGGCCTTGCCGGGCCGGTAATCGCCGTCGGCGCGTTTCGCGTAGACCCCGCCGAGGCCGTGTTCGCGCGCGGCCGCCAGCACGGCTTCGCCGCCGCCGCGGAAGTACCGCGGCACCTGCCAGGCACCGCCGGACAGCCCGAGATCGGCGAGCATGTCCCGCCGTTCGAGGTAGGGCAGGTCCAGCGTCGCCCGGCCGTCGTAGTGCAGCAGGTCGTAGGCGAAGAAGAAGGCGGGGCAGTGCTTGGCCATCCGCTTGGCGTCACTGCCGTCGGCCCGGCTGCGGCGGGCGAGTCCCGCGGGATCCGGCCGGCCGTCGCAGACCACGACCATCTCGCCGTCGAGCAGCACTTCGGTCGAACCGAGGGTTTCGCCGAGCTTGTGCAGCTCGGGCCAGCGCCCGATGACGTCGGCGCCGGTCTCGTCGTGCGCGGCGATGCGGCCGCCGGACACGCACAGCATCGTCCGGGCGCCACCCCAGTCGAACTCGTAGGCCCAATCGTCGTCCTCGGCCGGCAGCTCGCCCGGCACCGCGGCCATGGGTTCGAGGAATTCGGGGGAGTCCTCGTGCCCGTCCTCGGCCGGATCGAGGCGGCGCAGGGTCCAGTCGCCTTCGTCTTCGGGGTTGTGCCGGTTGAGGAACAGGTACTTGCCGTTCGCCTTCCCGCCGTGGAAGACGACCTCGACCTTGTGGTCGTTCCAGTGCAGGGTTTCGTAGCGGCCGGTGTCCCAGATGGCCATCCACCCGCCCCCGTACTCGCCGGCCGGGATCTCGCCTTCGAAGTCGAGGTACTCCATGGGGTGGTCTTCGGTGTGCACGGCCAGGCGCGTGACGCCGGGGGAGCGGGGAAGGCCCTTCGGCACCGCCCACGACACGAGCACGCCGTCGCGCTCCAGCCGGAAGTCCCAGTGCAGCCGCGAGGCGTGGTGCTCCTGGATGACGAACAAGTCGTTCCCACCGGCGACGGGCGGGCCTTCGGGCCACGGTTCGGGCGTGCGCTCGCGGGCGCGCTTGCGGCGGTATTCCTCGAGTTTGTCGGCCATGGCCGCCCCAGTACCCCTTCCGCTCGAAGCTTCCAGGGTACCGGGCTGTCCGGGTGTGATGCGCGGCCGCCGGTTGGGCTGGGCCACCCGTCGAGCCGCGCCTACCGATCCCGGTCGGCGCAGGGAGCATTCGAACCGCACCGGCGCAGCCCCGACGTCACCGCCTGGCGGCAGCGGTGACCAGTCGCGGATGGCTCATCCCCGGCGCCGGAACGCCGGGAATGAGCCATCCACCGCACTCAGTCCGTCTCCGCCATGGCTTCGGCGAACTGGGCCGCGTACAGCCGCGCGTACGCGCCGCCGCTGTGCAGCAGTGTTTCGTGGTCGCCCTGCTCGACGATCTGCCCGTGCTCCATCACCAGGATCACGTCCGCGTCGCGGATCGTGGAGAGGCGGTGGGCGATGACGAAGCTGGTGCGGCCGCTGCGCAGCGAGTTCATCGCCCGCTGGATCAGCACCTCGGTGCGGGTGTCGACGGAGCTGGTCGCCTCGTCGAGGATGAGGATCACCGGCTTGGCCAGGAACGCCCGCGCCACCGTGATCAGCTGCTTCTCGCCCGCGCTGACCGTGCCGCCCTCGTCGTCGAGCACCGTGTCGTAGCCGTCCGGCAACGTCCGCACGAAGCGGTCGACGTACGTCGCCTGTGCCGCCTCGACGATCTCCTCACGGGTCGGGTCGTCCGCGCCGTAGGCGATGTTCTCCGCGATCGTGCCGCCGAACAGCCACGCGTCCTGCAGGACCATGCCGGTCTGGTCGCGCAGCTCCTCGCGGTTCATCTTCGCGATGTCGACGCCGTCGAGGGTGATCCGCCCGCCGTCCAGCTCGTAGAACCGCATCAGCAGGTTGACCAGCGTCGTCTTCCCCGCACCCGTCGGGCCGACGATCGCCACCGTCTGACCGGGTTCGACGGTCAGCGAGAGGTCCTCGATCAGCGGCTTCTCCGGCAGGTAGCGGAACGAGACGTCCTGGAACTCCACGCGGCCCCGGATCACCGCCGGCCGTTCCGGCACAGCGGGCTCCGGCGCCTGCTCCTCGGCGTCGAGCAGCGCGAACACCCGCTCGGCCGACGCGACCCCGGACTGCAGCAGGTTCGCCATGCTGGCGATCTGCGTCACCGGCTGGCTGAACTGGCGCGAGTACTGGATGAACGCCTGCACCTCGCCGAGCGTGAGGCTGCCCGACGCGACGCGCAGCGCGCCGATCACCGCCACCAGCACGTAGCTCAGGTTGCCGATGAACATCATCGCCGGCTGGATCATCCCGGAGATGAACTGCGCCTTGAAACTCGCCTGGTACAGCGTCTCGTTCTGCTTGTCGAAGATCGCCGCGGACTCCTCGCGGCGGCCGAACACCTTGACCAGCGAGTGCCCGGTGTACATCTCCTCGACGTGGGCGTTGAGCTTGCCCGTCGTCGACCACTGCTTGATGAAGTTCGGCTGCGCCCGCTTCCCGACCTTCGCGGCCACGACCGCCGACAGCGGCACGGTCAGCAGCGCGATCAGCGCCAGCAGCGGCGAGATCAGGAACATCATGATCAGCACGCCGATCACCGTCAGCAGCGACGACACGATCTGCGACAGCGTCTGCTGCAGCGACTGCGCCAGGTTGTCGATATCGTTGGTGACGCGGGACAGCACCTCACCGCGCGGCTGGCGGTCGAAGTACTTCAGCGGCAGGCGCGCGAACTTGTCCTCGACCTCCTGGCGCAGCCGGTACACCGCCTGCTGCACCAGCGTCGTCGTCAGCCGGGCCTGGATCAGGCCGAAGAACGACGAGATGACGAACAGCGCCAGCACGACCAGCAGGATCCGGCCGACCTTGTCGAAGTCGATGCCGACACCCGGCACGAGGTCGACCCGGCTGTAGATGTCGGCGAGCGTGCCGTCGCCCCGGGCGCGCAGGCCGGCGACGATCTGCTCCTTCGTGACCCCCGGCGGCACCTGCTTGCCGAGCACGCCGGCGAGGATGGCGTCGGTGGCCTGGCCGAGGATCTTCGGCCCGATCACGGTCAGCGTGACGCTCGCCGCGCCGAGCACGAGGACACCGATCAGCGCCACCCGCTGCGGTCGCAGCAGCTGCAGCAGCCGTTGCAGGGAGCCCTTGAAGTCCAGCGCCTTCTCCGCCGGCGCGCCGCCGCCCATCCAGCGGGCACCCGGTCCGGCGGCGCCACCGGTGTTGCGGTGCCGTTGGGCGGTCGGCCGTTCGCCGGCGTCGGTGACGGCGGCTTCGGGCGATTCGGTGGTGCTCACGCCGCCTCCTGTTCGGTGAGCTGGGACAGCACGATCTCCCGGTAGGTTTCGTTGCCGTCCATGAGTTCGCGGTGGGTGCCGGTGCCGACGACGCGGCCTTCGTCGAGGACGATGATCCGGTCGGCGCCCCGGATGGTGCTGACCCGCTGCGCGACGATGACCACCGTCGCGTCCTTCGTCTCCGACACCAGCGCGCGGCGCAGGGCCGCGTCGGTCGCGTAGTCGAGCGCCGAGAACGAGTCGTCGAACAGGTAGATCTCCGGCTTGTGCACCAGCATCCGCGCGATCGCGAGGCGCTGCCGCTGACCGCCGGAGACGTTCGTGCCGCCCTGGGCGATCGGCGCGTCGAGACCTTCGGCCATCGCTTCGACGAACTCCTTGCCCTGGGCCACTTCCAGCGCGTGCCACAGCTCTTCGTCGGTGGCGTCCGGGTTGCCGTAGCGCAGGTTGCTCGCCACCGTGCCGGCGAACAGGTACGGCTTCTGCGGCACCAGCCCGACCGCGCGGGCAAGCACCGCCGGGTCGAGGTCGCGGACGTCGACGCCGTCGACCTTCACCGTGCCGGCGGTGGCGTCCATCAGCCGGGGGATCAGGTTGAGCAGCGTCGTCTTGCCGGTGCCGGTGGAGCCGATCACGGCGGTGGTCTCACCCGGCCGCCCGATCAGCGAAATGTCGCACAGCACCGGCTTTTCCGCGCCGGGGTAGCGGAATTCGACCCCGGACAGCTCCAGGTGGCCGTGCACCGCGCCCGGGCGGATCGGCGACACCGGCGGCCGGACGCTGGACTCGGTGTCGAGCACCTCGCTGATCCGCTCGGCGCTGACCTCCGCGCGCGGGACCATCATGAACATGAACGTGGCCATCATGACGGCCATCAGGATCTGCAGCAGGTAGGACAGGAACGCCGTCATGGCGCCGATCTGCATGCTGCCGGAGTCGATCCGCTGGCCGCCGAACCACAGCACCGCGACGCTGGACACGTTCATCACCAGCATCACGATCGGGAACATCAGCGCCATCAGCCGCCCGACCCGCAGCGAGACGGTGAGCAGCTCGTCGTTGGCGACGTCGAAGCGCTGCCGTTCGTGCTTGTCGCGCACGAACGCCCGGATCACCCGGATGCCCATGATCTGCTCGCGCAGGATCTGGTTGATCCGGTCGATGCGCACCTGCATCAGCCGGAACGCGGGCCGCATCTTCGCGATGATCAGCCCGACCGAGACCGCGAGCACCGGCACGATGACCAGCAGCAGCGACGAGAGCGGCACGTCGAGGTTCAGCGCCAGGATGATGCCGCCGACACACATGATCGGCGCGGACACCATCAGCGTCAGCGTCATCAGGACCAGCATCTGGACCTGCTGGACGTCGTTGGTGGTGCGCGTGATCAGCGACGGCGTGCCGAACTGGCCGACCTCGCGGGCCGAGAAGTCCTGCACCCGGTGGAAGACCCCGGCGCGGATGTCGCGGCCGATCGCCATCGCCGTGCGGGCGCCGAAGTAGACCGCGCCGATCGAGCCGGCGATCTGGGCCAGCGTGACGGCGAGCATCATGGCGCCGACCCGCAGGATGTAGCCCATGTCGCCCTTGATCAGGCCGTTGTCGACGATGTCGGCGTTCAGCGTCGGCAGGTAGAGCATGGCGATCGTCTGCACCAGCTGCAGTGCGACGATCACCCACAGCGTGCCCCGGTACGGGCGCAGGTGGCTGCGGAGGAGCTTGACTAGCACAACGATTCCCCCAGTGGAGTGGTGGTGGTCGGTTCGGGTTTCCGTTCGGTGCCGCCGGTCAGGGTCGGCATCCCGGCGGCGAGCTCGTCCAGCAGCCGCTCCAGCGTCGGCAGGAGCGGTTCGCCTTCGGTGAACCAGTTCACGAAGGCGACGCGGACGGCACTTTCCACCGAGGAGGCCATCAGCCGGCACAGCAGGTGGTCCACACCGCCCACCCGGTTCGCGATCGTTTCGGCGAGGACCCGCTCGACCGCCGCGTGGGCGTTCAGGAATTCGCCCCGCAGCATGAGCTGGCCCATCAGCTCCCGGATACGCGCAACATACGCGCGATCGGGCTCGCCATCACGCGAATATTGCTCCAGCACCGCCTGCTTGACGGACGTCCAGAGCGGCTCGCCCTCGGGCCGGGCGAGCAGGGCTTCGCGCATCCCCTCGTGCCGGTCGACGACGACCGAGCAGACCGCCTGCTCCTTGCTGGAGAAGTAGTTGTTGAATGTGCGGGGCGAGACACCCACCTCGGTGGCGATGTCCTCCACCCGGACGTTCTCCAGCCCCCGCTCCAGCGTCAGCCGCAGGGCGGCCTGCGCGAGCGCCCGGCGGGCTTCGCGCTTCTTCCGCTCGCGCAGGGTCAGCTTCGGTGGTTCTTCCGGCGGCATGTGCGGAGTGTAGCGAAAAAGTTGCGTGCCCCGCAATTTTTTGCGTGGCCCGCAAGTTTTGGGACGAATCGGGCGCGACTTGCGATTTCGGGGCCAGGGCCTGCCTGGACTGCGAGTACGCCGGGCGTGTGCGCTCTGTTGCGACCCGCAATTTGCAAAATTGAACCGAATGGCCTAATCCACTGCGCTCACCAGCGGCGACGCTCCGAAATCACGATCACGCAGGGCGATCGCACGGGGACCGGCTGTGGACATCCCACGAACCTTTCTGCTTGCATGTCCCGCATCGCCGCCCGGGGGTCGGCGCAGCACACGCATTTCCCAGAAAACACACACGTTCAAGGAAGAAGTGGGACCACATGGCGAGCCGGGCCCGGGAACTCCTGGATCGATCACGCGTCCTGCTGGACCGCTCGCGGGTCGCCGCCGCGCAGTTCCTCACCGCGCCCCCGAAGCACCCCGGGTCCGCGCCGCCGGCCGGTCCGGCGTTCGTGGAGCTGACCCGGCCGGAGCCGGTGGCCGAGCCGTCCGGCGAAGGCGTGCTGGCCGAGATCTGCGCCAGCGTCGCCCTGCGTGACCTCAACCTGCTCGACCAGCTCCTCGCGCGGCTGGAGGAGCTGGAGGCGGGGGAGGAGGACCACCACCGCCTCGCCGAGCTCTACCAGCTCGACCACCTCGCCACGCGGCTGCGGCGCAACGCCGAGAACCTGCGCGTGCTCGCCGGGCAGGACACCGCCGGCGACGCCGCCCGCGCGACCTCGGTGCTCGACCTGATGCGCGAGGCGATGTCGTCGATCAACCACTACGCGCGGATCACCATCGGCCGGGTGGTCAACCTCGGTGTCGTCGGCTTCGCCGCCGAAGACCTGGGCCGGGTGCTGGCGGAGCTGTTCGACAACGCCGCCAACCAGTCCTCGCCGAGCTCGCCGGTGCACGTGAGCGCGCACCTGACCGAGCAGGGCAGCGTGCTCGTCCGGATCGAGGACGAGGGCATCGGCATCCCCGCCGATCGGATCGGCGATCTCAACGCGCGGCTGGCCGCGGGCGGCGACCTCGACGACGCCTCGGCGCGGCACATGGGCCTGGCCGTGGTCGCCCGCCTGGCCGCCCGCCACGGCGTCACCGTGCGGCTCGACCGCCGCAGCCCGCACGGCACGGTCGCCACCGTGCTGCTGCCCACCGGCGTCGTCACCGAACTCGCCGAGAACGCGTGGTCGGGGACGCGCACCGTCACGGTCGAGCCGGTCAAGACCGGCGCCGGCCCCGAGCCGGCCACCGTCGGCGGGTTGCCGCGCCGCCGCGCCGGCACCTTCCCCCGCGAGTCGCCGGAGCCGCTGACGGCCCGCAAGCCCAGCCCGCGGCCCCGCCCGGTCGAGGGCACCACCGGCGGGATCACGGCGAACGGCCTGCCGCGCCGGGTGCCCGGCAGCATCCGCGGGGCCGCGCCGGAACCCCCGCCACCGCCACCACCGCCCGCCGAGGACGCGGCCGGGCACGAGCGGCTGCTCGCCGACCTCGGCGCGTTCGCCGACGGCGAGCAGGCCGCGCTGGCGGAGAACCGCACCCGGCAGGACGAGACGCCCGGAGGAACCGCCCGGTGAGCGCGCCCCACTCGGCCACGGCGAACTTCGCCTGGCTGCTCGACGACTTCGTGCGCAAGGTGCACGGCGTCAGCCACGCGCTGATCATGAGCGTGGACGGCTTCCCGCTCACCGCGTCGGACTCGGTCGGCGAGGCCGAAGCCGAACAGCTCGCCGCGATCGCCAGCGGCCTGCTCTCCCTGGCGGGCAACAGCGCCGCGCTGTTCGGGAAGGGCGCCTGCGAGCAGATCATCATCCGGCTCACCCACGGCTACTTCCTGTTCATGGGCATCGGATCCGGTGCCGGGCTCGCGGTGCTGACCTCGGGCGAGGCGGACATGAAGGTGGTCGCCTACGAGATGACCCAGTTCATCACCAACGCCGGCCACGCGCTCACCCCCGAGGTGCGCGCGGAGCTGCGGCAGGTGCTGACCGCGCGCCGGCCCCGGATGTGACGCCCGTGCCCGAGGATGTGATGCCCGTGTCCGAAAAGGACACCACACTGCCCCGCCGGCACCGCCGGATCCGCGCGTACGCGCTCACCGGCGGCCGCACCGGCACGCGCCACCAGCTGCTGGTGGAGACGCTGATCTCGGTGCCGCAGTACGACCCGGCGCTGAGCGACACGCTGATGCCCGAGTCGCGCTCGCTCTACGAACGCGCCCGGGTGCGCTGCTCGGTCGCCGAGCTGTCGGTCGGGCTGGACCTGCCGCTGGGCGTGGTGCGGGTGCTGCTCGGCGACCTCGCCTCCCAGGGTGCGGTGTTCGTCCACCCCACCGCGCACGCCTACCACCACGACACCAACGTGCTCGAGAGGATCCTTGATGGGCTCAAGCGGCTCCCCGCCTGAGGGCGATCTGCTGACGATCTCCGCGAAGATCGTCGTCGCCGGGGGCTTCGGTGTCGGCAAGACCACCTTCGTCGGTGCGGTGTCGGAAGTGCCGCCGATGAGCAACGAAGCGTGGATGACCGAGGCCGGGGAAGGCATCGACGAAATCCCGCCCGGCGGCAAGTCGACCACGACCGTGGCGATGGACTTCGGGCGGATCACGCTGCGCCCGGATCTGCTGCTGTACCTGTTCGGCACGCCGGGGCAGGCGCGGCCCCCCGGTACGCCTCGAATTCGACGCCGTGGAGCACGTCGTTCGTGCCGTACCGCATCCGCAGCC